>CAMDOH010000022.1 GCA_945903605.1 Akkermansia muciniphila | reverse complement strand
GCTGAAACGCGCCTCAGCGCAGGAACGCTTCGTGCAGGCCGCCATCGACGGTGATGACTTGCCCGGTGGTTTTGGAGAGGCGCTGGGTGACGAGCAGGAAATAGGCTTCGGCCTGATCAGCGGGAGTGATGGGCGCTTTGGTCAACGTGCGGTCGGCATAAAACTGCGCGAGCTTTTTCACGAGCGACTCGGTGGCCTCGCTCTCGGCGTAGGGAATGTTGTACTTGGCGAGCGAGCCGATGACGCGGTCGCGCGGGAACATCGCGCTGCCTTGCACGACGGTCGCCGGTGCCACGCCGTTCACGCGCACGAGCGGCGCAAGCTCGATGGCCATCTCGCGAACGAGATGGTTCGCTGCCGCCTTCGAGCAGTCGTAGGCGACGCTGCCTTTTTTCGCGACGACGGCATTGGCGCTCGTCGTCAGCACAAGACTGCCTCGCAAACCCTGCTCCTTCCATGTGCGCGCGGCTTCGTCGCCGACGATATAACTGCCGGTGACATTGACGCCAAAAGTGAACGCCCATTTGTCGTCCGGGATATGGCCAGTGGTGTCACTCGGCCAGAAAACACCGGCGGTGACGCAGATGGAATCAAAGCCGCCGTAAGCCAGTGCCACTTGATCAAGCATCGTGCGGACGCTCGCGCGGTCGGCGATGTTGCACGCCAACGCAAGGGCGGGGCCGCAGTTGGAGATGCCCGAGCCCGCGACGCCGATGCCCACTCCGTATTTATCGGTGATCTCTTTGGCGGTGGCCTGCGCCGCCTCGAGCTTCATGTCCACGCACACAATGTGCGCGCCTTCTTTCACGAGCCGGTGCGCCGTTTCCTTGCCGATGCCGCTGCCCGCGCCGATGACAATGATGACCTGCCGCGCGAGTTCCTTCTCGGCGGGCATGCGCTTGAGCTTCGCCTCTTCGAGCAGCCAGTATTCGATGTCAAACGCCTCCTGCTGCGGCAGCGCGATGTATCGATCGATCGCCTCGGCGCCGCGCATTACTTCGACGGCGCAGTTGTAAAACTCGGTCGTGACGCGCGACTCGGATTTGTCTTTGCCCCACCCAATCATGCCCAGGCCGGGGATGAGGACGACGGTGGGGTTCGCGTCGCGCATCGCCGGCGAGTTGGCGCGTTTGCACTTGTTGTAATAGGCGGCGTAGTCCTTGCGATATTGCACGAGACCGGCGGCGAGCTTCGTCTTGAGCGCGGCGAGGTCGCCCGTTTGCGGGTTCCAATCTACGTAGAGCGGCTTGATTTTCGTGCGCAGAAAATGGTCGGGACAACTCGTGCCCAGCGCAGCCAGTCGCGGCGCATCCTTTGAGTTTACGAAGCGCAGAATCTTGTCGTCGTCCTGCACCGTGCCGATGAGCCGCCTGTGTTGCGACACCTGCCCGCGCAGCCACGGCAGGATGGCCGCGAAGTTTTCATGGCGCCTGGCAGGCGGCAGCGTCTGATATTTCGCGCCACCAAACGCCTTCGCGTCGCCGCCCTTGGCCTGATATTTCGCCTCGATATAAGCGGCGGCCTTCTCGATGAAGTCCAGCGTGCGCAGATAACATTTCTTGTCGTCGTTATCCCACGAGATGAAACCGTGCTGGCCCATCATGATGCCCGTGGCCTTGGGATGTTTTTTGCAAATGACCTGCATCGCCAGCCCCAGTTCGAAGCCCGGCCGCAGCCAGGGCACGTAGGCCATCTCTGCGCCGAAAAGCTCCTTCGTGATCGCCACGCAGCGTTTGCTGGCGGCGATGGAGATGATGGCGTTGGGGTGCATGTGGTCCACATGCCGAGAGGGAATGAAGCTGTGCAGAGGCGTATCGATGGACGAAGCGCGCGGATTCAAATTGAACGTCGTGTGATTGTAAGCCGCGACCATGTCATCCTCGGCCTGCGATTTGAGCCCCTTGTCCCTGCGCGCTGCGTAGGTTTTTTGGAGCGCAATGAGCTTCTGCTGATAGAGAGAAGAAAAGTTTTCGCGCGTGCTCGTGCGCAGATCGCCGCCGGAGCCTTTCACCCACAACACCTCGGCGGACTTGCCCGTGAGCGGGTCGGCCTCTTTCAACTTGGAAGACGTGTTGCCGCCTCCGGTGTTGGTAATGCGCAGGTCGGCGCCGAGTTTGTTCGAGCGATAAACGAGCCGGTCCACGCCCGAAAGCTTCGCGGCATCGGCATCATTCCAGAGGTTGCTGACGTGTTGGTATATTTTGGGGGCCATACAATGCGCATAGTTGCGCTCAATGCTGGCGGACATTACCGCAGCGACAAGGCGCGTTGTGCAAGATTTTTCCAACCGGTGATTCACAGCGCATGCGACGTTTGTGATGATGCAATTTCGCAACGCATTTCATTGCGCAACTCCAAGCTTTCCCCACGCACGGTCTGGCAGGTAGTCTGCGCCGCGCATGAGCAAGACCGCGTTGTTATTTGCCGGCCAGGGCTCCCAAGCCGTCGGCATGGGTAAGGATTTGGCCGAACAATTTCCCAGTGCCCGCGCCCTCTTTGACCGCGCCAACACCGCGCTCGGCTACGATCTGGCCAAGGTTTGTTTCGAAGGGCCCGAGGCCGAGTTGACGAAAACCGAGAACGCGCAGCCGGGTATTTTTCTCGTGAGTTGGACGGCGTTCCAACTGCTCAAAGAACGCGCGCCGAATCTCAAATTCGAAGCCACCGCCGGCCTTTCGCTCGGCGAATTCACCGCGCTCACGGCGGCAGGCGTGATGAGTTTTGAGGATGGACTGCGCGTGGTGCGCCAGCGCGGACGTTTCATGCAGGAGGCTTGTGAGGCCGCGCGCGGCGGCATGGCGGCCATCATCGGGCTTGATGAGACGCCCACGCGCGAAGTCTGCGCCGAGGCGGGTGTGGAATTGGCGAATCTGAATTGTCCCGGTCAACTCATCATCTCCGGTGAAGCGGATAAAATCGCCGCAGCCTGCGAACTGGCGAAGGCGCGCGGTGCCAAACGCGCGTTGCCACTCACGGTCGCCGGTGCGTATCACTCGCGGCTGATGGCCAGCGCGCAACCAAAACTACGCGAGGCGCTCGCGGCCATCCCGCTCAATCTGCCGAGCGTGCCGGTGATCGCCAACGTCACTGGCCAACCGCACGCGACGTACGGCGAAATTAACGCGCGTCTCGTCGAGCAAGTCACCGCGTCGGTGCGCTGGGAAGAATCCATTCGTTACTTGCTCGCGCAGGGTTTTACGCGATTCATCGAGCTCGGGCCGGGCACGGCGCTCACGGGTTTCATGAAGCGCATCGACAAGACTGCGCAGGCGCTCAACGTGGCGGATGCGGCCAGCCTTGCGGCGACGGCAGAGGTGTTGAACGCTGGATTGTTAATTTGACGGATTGAGTCTAAACCCACAGGGAAAATGATGAGCCAACTTGCCAGTCAAATCGCAGTCGTCACCGGCGCGGGCCGAGGCATCGGTCGCGCCATCGCGTTGAAGTTCGCTGCTGGGGGCGCGGATGTCGTCTGCATTTCGCGCACGGCGGAAAATTCGGAGAAGGTCGCCGGCGAAGTCCGTGCGCTGGGCCGCAGGGCGTGGGCGCATGCGGTGGATGTGAGTGACGCTGCGGCGGTGGCCGCCGTCGTCGAAAAGATTTTGGCCGAGTGCGCCCGGGTGGACATTCTCGTGAACAATGCCGGCGTGACGCGCGACGGGCTGTTGATGCGGATGAGCGAGTCGGACTGGGACACGGTGTTGGACACGAACCTGAAAGGCGCGTTCCATTTCACGAAGGGTTTTGCGCGCGGGTTCATCAAGCAGCGCAGCGGGCGGATCATCAATGTGGCGTCGGTGATTGGTTTGATTGGCAACGCGGGGCAGGCGAATTACTCGGCGAGCAAGGCGGGACTCATTGGTTTCACCAAGGCGACGGCGAAGGAACTGGCCAGTCGCGGCATCACTGCCAATGCGCTGGCGCCTGGATTCATCGAGACGGACATGACGGCGGGACTGAAGGAGGAGTTGAAGACCGAACTGCTCAAACAAATTCCGCTGGGCACATTGGGACAGGCCGAAGACATCGCCAATGCCGCACTTTTTCTCGCCAGCCCGGCGGCGAAATACATCACCGGACAGGTGTTGGCCGTGGACGGCGGGATGGTGATGTAGGAAAAAGTTTGGAATCGGTGCTTGACGCCTCCGACGGGCTTGCTAACACACCGCCGAACAAACCGGACTATCATGGCTGACTCAAAAGAAATCGCAGATAAAATCAAAGGCATCGTTGCCGAACAATTACAGGTCAAACCCGAGAGCATCACTTTCGATGCAAAATTCATCGAGGATCTGGGTGCAGACTCGTTGGACACAGTGGAATTGATCATGGCGTTGGAAGAAGAATTCGGTCAGGAGATTCCTGATGCGGAGGCTGAGAAGCTCCAGACTGTTGGCCAGGTCATCGAGTACATCGAAAGCCACCAGAAGTAATTTGTCGGTTTCCACGGCAGCGCGGTTGATGTTCTTCCGAGCTGCCGTTTTTTTATGGGTTTGATTTCAGAACGTCGGGTGGTGGTGACCGGACTGGGCGCCGTCTGCTCGCTCGGTCACGACATCGATACTCTCTGGAGCCGGATCCTTGCTGGCGAATGTGGTATCGACCGCATTTCGCACTTCGATATTTCCGCCTACGATTGTCAGATTGCTGCAGAGGTGCGCGAATTCGATCCCGCTCCCGCATTCCCATCTCCGAAGGAAGTGCGCCGAACGGATCACTTCACCCAGTTCGGTGTGTACGCCGGTTGGCGCGCGCTGCAAGATTCCGGCCTCGAACTCGACAAAGAAGATCGCGACCAGATTGGTTGCTTCATCGGATCGGGTATCGGCGGCCTCTCGACCACTGAGGCGCAACATACCATTCTGACCGAAAAAGGCCCCGGCCGCATGTCGCCTTTCACCATTCCGATGCTCATTCTGAATATGGCCTCGGGCATGTTCTCGATGTACTACAAGTTGCGCGGACCGAACGTCGCCACCTGTTCCGCCTGCGCCACCAGCACTCATGCAATCGGCGAGGCGTGGCGCACTCTCAAGATGGGAGATGCCAACGTGATTTTCGCCGGCGGCACCGAGGCGGCTATCGTCCCGATGGGCATGGGCGGATTCGCTGCGATGAAAGCGATGAGCACACGCAACAACGAACCCAAGCGCGCCTCGCGCCCGTTCGATTCGCAGCGCGACGGCTTCGTGATGGGCGAAGGCGCCGGCGTTCTCGTGCTGGAGGAATTGGAACACGCCAAAGCCCGTGGCGCGCGAATCTATTGCGAGATTGTCGGCTACGGCAACACCGCCGACGCGAACCACATCACCGCTCCCGCACCCGATGGCGAAGGTGCCGCGCGCTGCATGAAGATGGCGTTGCGCTCGGCGGGGCTTCGTCCCGAAGAAATTTCTTACATCAACGCCCACGGCACTTCCACGCCGCAGGGCGACGTGTGCGAGACGCAGGCGATCAAGAGCGTCTTCGGCGAACACGCGAAGAAACTCGCCGTCAGTTCCACCAAAGGCGCGACCGGCCACATGCTCGGTGCGGCGGGCGCCATCGAGATGGCGCTTTGCGCCAAGGCGATTCAAAATCAGATTGCGCCGCCCACCATCAATTACGAGAATCCCGATCCGCAGTGCGATCTCGATTACGTGCCGAACAAAGCGCGGCCGATGATAATCAACGCCATCTTGAACAACTCCTTCGGGTTCGGCGGCCACAACGCGACCATTGCGGCGAAGCGCTTCAACGGATAGCCTCGCGCGTCCCTAAAGGCGCGTATGAATCTGCTCCCGCTCATCGAAGCCAAACGCGACGGTCAGCCGCTCTCTGCCGATCAACTCCGGGAGATTGTCGCCGCCGTCACATCTGGGAAAATTCCGGACTATCAACTTGCCGCCTTTCTCATGGCCGTCTTTTTCCGTGGCTTGAGCACGGAGGAAACACGCTACCTCACACTGGCCATGCGCGACTCCGGCGAGCGACTGCATTTCCCCAACGACCCGCGACCGCTCGTGGACAAACATTCCACCGGCGGCGTCGGCGACAAAGTTTCGCTCGTGCTCGCGCCGTTGCTCGCCTGCCTCGGCTTTCGTGTGCCGATGATTTCCGGGCGCAGCCTCGGCATCACCGGCGGCACACTCGACAAACTCGAATCCATCCCCGGCCTCACCACACCACTCGCGCCCGCACAACTCGTCGCGCAAGTACAGGCCATCGGCGTGGCGATGGGTGGGCAAACCGCGACGATGGTTCCCGCCGATAAATTACTTTACGCACTGCGCGACGCCACCGGCACCGTGCCGAGCATCCCGCTCATCACCGCAAGCATCCTTTCCAAAAAACTCGCCGAAGGAATCAGCGCGCTCGTGATGGACGTAAAGTTCGGCGCGGCCGCGTTCATGCAAACACGCGAGCAGGCGCGTGGACTGGCGCAGTCCATCGTTACGCTCGCCGGCGAGTGCGGTGTCAAAACCCGCGCGTTGCTCACCCCGATGGATACGCCGCTTGGCCGCGCTGCTGGGAATTGGCTGGAAGTGAAAGAGGCCGTGCGCTGTCTCGAAGGCTACGGGCCGGATGATTTGCAGGAACTGGTCGTGGACTGCGCGTCGCATTTGCTTGTGCTCACAGGCAAGCAACCGGAGTTGGCGTTGGCTCGCACGGCGGCACTGCGATGTCTGGCCACAACCGCGCCCCGTGCGAAGTTTGATGAACTCATCGCGGCGCAAGGTGGCGACCTCGCCGCCTTCCGGCACAAACTCGCGCTCGACCACACCGCGCCCGTCGTGCTGGAAGTCATCACGCCCGAAGAAGGTTTTATCACTCGCTGCGATGCGCGGATCATCGGGGAAGTTGTCCGTGACCTCGGTGGTGGGCGGATGACGAAAGATGCGGTCATCCAACCCGATGTCGGTGTGGACATGTTGGCCAAGCCGGGCGAGGCATTTGGTCGGCAATCATTGCTCGGCCGTGTTCACGCCGCAACGCCTGCACAGGCGGAAGCAGCGGTGGCACGCCTTCGCACGGCATTCAGTTTCAGCGAAACGGAACCTGAATTACCTCCGTTGATCGCGGAGATAATTGAATCATGAACTGTTTTGTCACCGGCGCTTCGGGTTTCATCGGCGCGAATCTTGTCCACGAACTGGTCGCTCGCGGCCATCACGTGCGCGCCTTGCTGCGGCCGAGCGCGGACTTGCGCGGGTTGGCGGGCGCGAAGCATGAGCGCGTGGATGGCGATGTGACCGACCGCGATTCACTCGCGCGCGGATTGCGCGGCTGCGATTGGTGTTTTCATGTCGCCGCCAGTTACCATCTTTGGCTGCCGGATTACGCGCCGATGTACGCTGCCAATGTGGACGGCACACGCAACGTGATCGAGGAGGCCACGGCGGCGGGTTGTTCGCGCATCGTTTACACGAGCACGGTGGGCTGCATCGGTTTGCCAAAAGTAGAGAATGGAGTGGTGACGCCCACGGATGAAGACGCGCCGGTGAGCGAGGCGCAGATGAGCAATGACTACAAGCGCTCCAAATGGCGCGCCGAAGTGGTCGCGCGCGAACTGGCAGCGAGTGGTGCGCCAGTCGTGATCGTCAATCCGAGCGCGCCGATTGGCCCGCGCGATGTGAAGCCAACGCCGACTGGCAAGGTCATCGTGGATTTTCTCAATGGCGCGATGCCGGCATATCTGGACACCGGCCTCAACTGGGTGCACGTGCGCGATGTTGCCATCGGTCACATTCTCGCTGCTGAAAAAGGGCGTGTGGGCGAGCGATACATCCTTGGAAATGCGACGGGCAACTGGACGATGCGCGAGGCCTTCGCGGCGCTTGAGCAGATTTCTGGCGTGCCGGCACCGCGCATCCGGGTGCCGTACTTCATTCCGCTTTTGGCTGCGCACGTTGGCGAGGCGGTTTCACGTTTCACCCACAATCCACCGCGCGCGCCACTGGCAGGCGTGCGGATGGCGCGTTACAAAATGTTCTTTGATCCCAAGAAAGCCATCCGTGAACTGGGGCTGCCGCAGACGCCGCCGCATCAGGCGCTGGCCGACGCGGTGGAATGGTTCCGTGGGAATGGGTGTGTCGCAAACGGGAAACACCCGTTGACTTGAGCGGGGTGATTGCTATTCTCCCGCGTTCCGCGTCTTGGACGCGATGACAATTTATGAAACGCCAATATCATCCTTCAAAACTCCGGCTCGTGCGCCAGCACGGTTTTCGCGCTCGCATGAAGACCAAAGGCGGACGCGCTTCGCTGGCGCGTCGTCGCCAGATGGGCCGTAAACGGCTGACTCCGCTGCACTGATTCCGGTGTCGCAACCCGACAACAACCGGCTGCTGCCTGAGATGCGAATCAAGCTGGGAAGGGATTTTTCCCGGATCCGGCGTGTGGGCGGGCGTATTTCCAGATCGATGTTGGTGCTCAATTGGACCGATGCCGCCGAGGGTTTGCCGAGGTTGGCAGTGGTCACATCGCGAAAGGTGGGTTGCGCGGTGGATCGTTCCCGGTGCCGAAGGTTGTTGCGAGAATGTTTCCGATTGAACCGTCGCACATTGTGTCGTCCTGTGGATTTGGTGGTGGTGGCGCGCCGGGCGATGGTGGGAAAAGATTGGGTCACTGTGCAGGCGGAATTTTTGAGCGCAGTTCGGCAGGCGAAATTGATTTTGGCATCATGAGAGTGCTGACACAAATGGTGGTTGCGCTGATCGGGTTGTATCGTCGTTGGGTTTCGCCGTTGTTGACGGTGATGTTCAGTCCATCGGGTCTGTGTCGGTTCACGCCGAGTTGCTCAGAATTTGCGATGGAAGCGGTGACGGTGCATGGAGTGGTTCGCGGAGGTGCGATGTCGGCGCGAAGGATTTGTCGGTGTCATCCACTGGGCGGTTGCGGCCATGATCCGGTTCCAAGGATGGGGCGGGGCGTGATGGAGAGACCGCAAGTTTAAGAGCATTATTTCAAAAATGGATCGCAAGGGTATCATCATACTGGTCGCTTCGGTTTTGTTGTTGTTGTTTTGGTTTCCGTTGATGCACCGGCTTTATCCGCCGACGCCGCAACCGATCCATCAAACAAGTGGAACAACCAATTCCAATGCAGTGGTGCAGGGCACGAACACGGCGATCCTTCGGCCGGCGACAAACTTGCCGGTGCTTCTGTTGCCGCCTGTGGCTGTGTTGGCGACGAATGCGCTCGAGCAATTGCTCACACTTGAGGGCGAAGGTGCGCGGTATCAAATCACTTCGCACGGTGGCGGTTTGAAGTTGGTAGAGTTGACAAAGTATCCGGAGATCATCGATCGCGGCAATGGAAAGACGAACGGGGTACCGATCAAACTGAATGCGCGCGCGCCGTTTCCAGCGATGGTTTTGCGAGGGATTGGAATTGACGATGGTCAGGTTTTTGCGTTGGAGCGTTCGGGAGACAAATCCATCCGTGCCCGCAAGCGATTGGCGAACGGATTGGAAATCGAACAGGAATTTCGCGTGGGACAAAATTCCTCGCCGGGGAGTGAGTATCTGCTCGATGTGACGATCACGTTGCGAAATGCGACAAACGGGCCACTAACCATCGGGTCGGCAAACGAGGGTTACCGGCTGGAAACAGGGTCGTCGACGCCACTGGATTTGCGCGATGACGGCCTGCAGTTGGGTACGATGTGGCATGACGGCAAGGATATGAATTCGGTGGGCGAGTCCTATTATGCGAACCGGACACTCGGCTGTTTCCCCGGCACGCCACTATCCGAGTATTCCGGCGGCAATTCGAACATCACTTGGACGGCTTCTTACAATCGATTCTTTGCGCTGGCGGTGTTCCCGACAAATGCGCCGCAGAAGTTGGTGTACAAAAAAATTATTCTGCCGCCGAACTCAGCTGAGGATCGCGCCCGTGACCCGCGCGCGTTGAACGAGCAGATGGCATTTCAATCCACGTTCATTTATCCTGGGATTGAACTCAGTGCAGGCGGAGTGTTCACGCATCAGTTCACTGTGTATGCAGGCCCGCGCGAGTATCAGCGGCTTTCCAAGCTCGGCACGCGGATGAAGAATGAGTTTGAGCTGGTGATGGATTACGGTGGGTTCTTCGGTTGGTTCGCCAAGGCGCTGTTGTGGTGCATGAATCAGATGCATCAGACACTCAGTCTGGGCTACGGCTGGGCCATTGTGTTGATCACCATCATCATCAAATTACTTTTCTGGCCGCTGACAGCGATTGGCACAAAATCCATGAAGCGAATGGGCAAGCTGCAGCCACAGATGAACGCGCTCAAAGAGAAATACAAGGATGACCCGAAGAAGATGAACATGAAACTCATGGAGTTCATGAAGGAAAACAAGATCAACCCGATGGGTGGTTGCATGCCGATGCTCATTCAGATCCCCGTGTTCTTCGGCTTCTTCACGATGCTTCGCAGCGCGATCGAATTGCGCGGCGCGGAGTTTCTCTGGATTTGCGATCTCTCGCAGGCCGACACCGTTTACGTCATCCCCGGCATTAATTTTCCCATCAACCCGATGCCCATCCTGATGGGCGGGACAATGATCTGGCAGGCATTGATCACGCCGCCATCGCCGGGCATGGATCCACTTCAGCAAAAAATCATGAAATACATGCCGCTCATGTTCATGGTGTTTTTGTACAATTTTTCTGCGGGATTGACACTCTATTGGACCGTACAAAATATCCTGACCATAACGCAGATGAAACTCACGCCGGCCGATCCGGAGCCGACAACCACGCTCGCCAAAGCCTAATTCATTATGTCAGCAGCGCCCAAAATCATTCTCCAAGAACTCCTGTCCCGGCTCGGATTTGAAGCCACCATCAGCGAACGCGAAAGTGATCGCGGCACCGTACTGGACATCACCACTGCCGACTCCGGCCGATTGATCGGTCGCGGCGGCCAAACGCTGGCCGACCTGCAATACCTCGTCAACCGCATGTCACTGCAGCAGGACGAGACTGCGCCCAAAGTCATCGTCGATGTGGGTGGCTACCGATCGCAGGCGACCGATCAGCTCATTGCCAAGGCGAAACAAGCGGCAGAAAAAGTGCGCACTCGCGGCGGCATTGTTGAGATTGAACCGCTGAACGCCTACGAACGGCGCATCATCCACAACGCGCTCGCCGACGATCCAGAAATTGAGACTCACTCAGTCGAAGTCGAAGGCACGGAGAAGAAAGCCATTCTCGTCCGGCCCAAACAGCCGTAGCCAGCGGCAATTTACTTTCCGGAGATCCCCTTCATGTACGCCAGGATCAAGTCTGGCAGATCGCTGCTATAGCCGCCTTCGAGTACGCTGAAAAATGGAGTGCCCAGTTTTTTCAGCGATCGGCCCACCCATTCAAAATCTTCCGCCTCGAGTTGTTGCTGGCAGAGCGGATCGCGTTTGTAAGCATCGAATCCCGCCGACACGCCGATGAGGTCGGGCTTGAACGCCTTCAGATCTGCCAGCGCCTTCTCCGCCGAATGGCGCCACAACTCTCTCGCGGCATCTGGTTCGACGGGGTAATTATGGCAGTTGTCGAAACTCTTGCCGCCCGATCCCGGATAGGCGGGAATCTGGTGGATCGAGAAAAAAGCGCACCCTTCCTGTTTGTGCAGGATGGATTCGGTGCCATTGCCGTGATGCACATCGAAATCAAATACGGCCACGCGTTTCACCCCTGCTGCCCGCGCTGCGAGCACAGCGATGGCGATGGAATTCAAATAGCAGAAACCCATCGCGCGATCGCGTGTGGCATGATGCCCCGGCGGACGCAGCAGACTGAAAGCCTGTTTGCCCTCACGTGCGCTGGCCATCGCGCGCATGGCTCCGCCGACGGATGTTCGCGCGTGCTTCCCGATTTTCGGATAATTCGGCGTGTCCTGATCAAACGGTTCAGAGGCGATTTGTACGTTGTGCAAATGCGCAACCGTATGAGCGCGGAGAATGGCAGCCTCTTCGATGGCCGCAGGCTCTGCCCATTCGATGGCGACTTCGTGCTGGAGTTTGAGGCGTTCGACGGTCTCCGAGATTCGCTGCGGCCGTTCCGGATGGCGCGCCTGATGATAATCTGTACAGCGCGCATCAGTGATGGTGATCATGCGGTGATATTGGAGAAACACGTTCGTTTGGCAATACTCGTTCGGCGTTGCCAAAGCGGTTGAAAAATCTAAACTCCCTCCGTCGCGCGCGCGACGTCATGGTCGATTACAAGGTCAAATTCGAGATTTTTGAAGGGCCACTCGATCTGCTTCTCTACCTCGTCAAAAAGGAAGAGGTGGATATTTACGAGGTGAACCTCACCAAAATCGCCGGAGAGTTCATTGCCTACGTGGACTTGATGCGCGAGTTGGATTTGGATTTAGCCGGCGAATTCCTTGTGATGGCCGCTACGCTCGTTTACATCAAAAGTCGCGAATTGCTCCCCACGGATTTGCAATCCACTGTCGAAGGCGAGGAGGACGAGTTGGATCCGCGTTGGGAACTCATCCGCCGCCTCGTCGAGTACAAGAAATACAAAGACGCCGCGAGCCGCCTCCAACTGCGCGAGTCCGAACAGGAAAACATTTTTCCACGCCAACCGGGCAAGCCCGTTTTCGAGGCGCCCGCCGAACCGCAACGACTCGATGTCTCGTTGTTCGACCTCATCGAGGCCGTCAACGCCATTCTCAAACGGGTGCAGTCCAAGCAGGTCACCGAGATTTATGATGATCGTTGGACAGTCACCGAAAAGATTGTCTCCATTTTGAAATCGATTGCGGAGAAGGAGACCCTCCGGTTTGGCGACCTTTTTGAAGGCGCCATCAGCCGCAACGAAGTCATCGCCACGTTCCTTGCCTTGCTCGAACTCATCCGCATGCGCCGCATTGCCACTGCGCAGTCCGAGTCATTTGGTGAGATTGAAATCACTCGCGGTGAGGAATTCGCCCAAGCGGCATCTGCAGACCTAACCGCGCCCGCGACGATCGCTGACGCCACCACACTTGCCAACTGATGGAACTCAAACACATTCTCGAAGCGGTCCTCTTCTCAGCGCAAAAACCGATGAGCGCATCCGAGTTGCAGGACATCCTGAAAGCGGCTGCCGCACAAACTGAGTCGCACGAGCCGAAAGCGTTCGCGGAGGTCAAGGCCAAGCCCATCACCGAAGCGCTGGAAATACTGGCTGCGGAGCATGAACAGGCCGCGCGTTCGTACCGGCTCGTGTGCGTTGCTGGCGCGTGGCAATTTGTCACGCAACCTGAATTCGGTCCGTGGCTCAAGGCCATGGTCGGGCATCGGCTCCGCCCCACACGGCTTTCCAAGCCAGCGCTCGAGACGCTCGCCATCATTGCCTATCGCCAGCCGCTCACTCGTTCGGAGATCGAAGAGATCCGTGGTGTGGCAGTGGACGGCGTGATGCAGACACTTCTGGAACGGGAATTGATCGAGCAGTCGGGCCGTGCCGATGTCGTGGGAAGGCCGGCTTTGTACGGAACGACCACGCGCTTTCTCGAATATTTCGGGTTGCGAGCCATTGTGGATTTGCCGGATGCCGAGGAGCTGCGCCGATTGCCGGTCACCAAACCTGCCACGCCTCCGACAGCCGAGCCTGCGCCGATTCCAAACGATTCCATCGCACCATGACACTCAGCAATCATCGACAAGCCATCGATCAGTTGGACACGCAGATTGTGCGACTGCTCAACGAGCGCACCAGCCGGGTGCTCGAGATTGGCAAGCTCAAGCTGGCACATGGCCAGGAGATTTATGCGCCCGACCGCGAGCACGCTTTGCTCAAGCGGCTCATTCATCTGAACAAAGGGCCGATCACCGACGATGGGTTGCGTGCCATTTATCGTGAGGTGATGTCCAACGCGATTTCATTGCAGAGCATGTTGACGATTGCCTACCTCGGCCCCGAGGCCACGTTCACGCATCAAGCCGCCGTGCTGCGGTTCGGATCGAGTCTCCTGTACGCGCCGCAAAAGACGATTGCCGATGTATTCACCGAGGTGAGCAAGAACCGCGCATCCTATGGAGTTGTGCCTGTCGAGAATTCCACCGAAGGAGTCGTGAACAGCACGCTGGATATGTTCATGGACAGCGATCTCAAAATTGTCGCTCAAGTGGTCATGCCCATCGTGCACTGCTTGGTCAGCCGCACCACCCGCAAGGCCATCACCAAACTTTACTCGCACCCGCAAGCACTGGGACAGTGTCGGAATTGGGTGCGCGATCATTTGCCAAAAGCGGAAACCATCGAGACTTCATCCACCACTCGCGCCGCCGTGCTCGCCTCGAAGGATCGACACGGTGCCGCCATTTCCAGCGCGTTGGCTGCAGAGCGTTATGGGCTGAACATCGTGGATGCGGGCATTCAGGATCATTCCAGTAACGCGACGCGATTCCTTGTGCTCGGTCGAAAGAATGGCCCGCCGACCAAGCACGACCGGACGAGTTTGATGTTTGCCATCGCCGACAAAGCAGGCGCATTGCACGCGGCGCTGGAGCCATTCCGATTGCTCAAGCTCAACATGACTCAGATCGAGTCGCGTCCCAGCAAGCGCAAGGCGTGGGAATACGTCTTCTTTGTCGATTGCGATGGGCACTTCGAGGAGCCCCGATTGGCCAAGGCCATCGGGCTGTTGCAACGCAAATGCGCGTTTGTGCGCGTGCTCGGTTCATATCCCATCTCTGAGTGAACATGCGCCCGCTCGCCCAAGCCCGCAGAGTGTTCGACATCGAAATTGCCGGATTGCGAGCCGTGCAGTCGCGACTGGACAGCGCCTTCGATCGGGCTGTGGAATTACTCGTGGAGACTCTTGGCCGACGCGGAAAAGTGGTCATTGTCGGTATTGGCAAATCAGGAAACATCGGCCGAAAAATTGCCGCGACGCTGACGAGCACCGGCTCGACGAGTGTCGTGCTCGATAGCGTGGATGCGCTTCACGGCGACTTGGGTATCGTCAATGATGGCGACGTCGTGCTGGCGCTGAGCTACTCCGGCGAGACGGAGGAATTGGTCGGATTGTTGCCGGCCATCAAGCGATTCTCGGTCAAACTCGTCGCCCTCACTGCCGATTCAAAATCCACACTCGGCCGACTCAGCGATGTGGTGCTCAACGTGAAAGTGGGAAAGGAAGCCTGTCCATTCAATTTGGCGCCCACGGCCAGCACCACGGCGATGCTCGTGATGGGCGATGCGCTCGCGATGGCCGTGCTCGCTGCGCGAGGATTCAAGCAATCGGATTTTGCGAAGTACCACCCCTCGGGCAGCATCGGCAGAGCGCTGTTGTTGCGCGTGCGGGATATCATGCGCACAGGCGAGCGCAATGCCGTGGCGCAGGAAAACATGTCAGTGAAAGAAGCGTTGCTGGTCATGACCAAAGCGAAAAGCGGAAGTGTTTGTGTCGTGAATGCCCGCGGCAAATTGGTGGGTGTTTTTACAGATGGCGATTTGCGGCGCCAGATGGCTGGCGATGACGGGATTTTGGGCAGGCTGTTGAAGGACGTGATGTCCCGCAATCCCATCCGGATCAATGATGACGCGTTGGCGGCTGAAGCGCTGAAAATATTCAACGAGCGGAACATCGACGATATCCTTGTGGTCGATTCAAAAAGTCGCCCCGTCGGTTTGGTGGATTCGCAGGATTTGCCGAAGCTCAAGCTAATGTGACGGCGGGAATTTCCACTGGCACAATCAGTGGAATGTGGTTGGTTAAGTCGTGAGACCACTCTTGGTGTTTCTTTTCTTTGCCGCTGCTCCTGTGGTTTTCGCGCAGTCGGCTTGGAACTTCACATTTGTCCCCTACGTGGATCCCGCCAGCCAACAGATCGAGATGGCGATGCGCATGCAAATGTTTCAGCGCAGTAACAACCCGATGATTCCCGGTCGCGGCGCCGCGATCAATTCGCAGTTCGTGTTGGCAAACGGGCAGCCGCTGGAGATCGGCGGGTACATGCGCGGCATGGAATCTTTCTCGCGGCAACAAGTGCCGTTGCTTGGATCTCTGCCATTTGTCGGTGGGTTGTTCCGCAACGATTCCGTCTGGAAGGAACACCGATTCGACTCTTACACTGTGCAGGCAACGATTGTGGATCCCGCTGGAAATCCCGTCTATCGACAGGATGATAATCCTCCCGGTTACCGGCAGATACTTCCCGGCTTCACCGGTTTGGTGATGCCGCCGCAGAAACCGGTACCGAAAGCTCCACGTCCACCGCAACGTTGACTTCCGGCAATCGGGCGGCTAATTCAACTTCGTCATGAATCCCAAAGCCATCCTGTTGGCAGCCATATTGGCTGCGCCCGCGTTGACCGCACAAATTGACGACGAACTCATGCAACAACGATTGACCTTCGAGTCCAAGCAAACCCGAACGCTCCGCGCCGATTATCTCCTGTACCTTCCCAAAGGTTACGATGCGAAGGCCGCGAAGAAATGGCCTCTCATTGTATTTCTGCATGGTGCGGGTGAACGCGGCACAAACCTCACACTCGTGGCCGTTCACGGTCCGCCGAAGATGGTGAAGAAATCTCCGCCAACGCCGAAGAGCGAGACTGCCGAGACGCGTGCTAAACGCGAAGCGGCGACCAAGCTCTTGACGGAAAACTTCATCGTCATCTCACCTCAATGCCTCGCAGGAAAACGGTGGGACGACGACACCGTGCTTGGTCTGATTGATTCCGTCGCCTCCAAACACAAGGTCGATGCCAGCAGAGTTTATCTAACCGGACTTTCGATGGGTGGTTACGGTTCGTGGAGCTTGGGCACGACGCATCCGGAACGATTTGCCGCCATCGCGCCGATCTGCGGCGGAGGCGATTCGGTGCTGTTCCGTTTGCACGACGCGAAAAAAGCAGCCGCACTGAAGTCGCTTCCGATCTGGGCGTTTCACGGCGACAATGACGCGGCGGTGCCGGTTCAGAAATCGGAAGAAATGATCAGCGCACTCAAGAAATTCGGCGTGGCAGAGGCCCGTCTCACAGTGTATCCGGGCGTGGGTCACGATTCATGGACCGAGTCCTACAACAACCCCGAGTTGTACGAGTGGTTCCTGAAACACAAACGATAAACGCAGATTCAGTGTGGCAGATCAGCCCAGCCCGCTGGCTGCTTTAGCGCGGATGAGCACGTCCGAGGCGATGGATCGAGCGTGTTCGGCTCCTTCGCCGAGTACTTGGCGGACGTAATCGAGGTTGCCCACCAACTCGGCGCGTTTGGCTCGAGCAACTGTGAAATGAATCCAGTAGTGCTCGAAGAGCGCTTTCTTCAGATCGCCGTAACCCAGCCCGCCTGTGCGGAGCCGTTCCTCAAAATCATTCGCCACTTCAACGGGCGCCACGAGCTTGAGCAGTTGAATGGCGAGATTTTGATTTGCATCGGGTTTGGGTTCAGCAGGGGTGCGGCTGTCCATCACAATAGACATGATTTTTTTTCGCGTGGCCTTTTCATCGCCAAAAATCTCGATGGTGTTGCCGTAGCTCTTGCTCATTTTCTGTCCGTCAAGTCCGGGCACAGCGGCGACATCCGTGCGGATTTGCGGCTCGGGAATGACAAACGTCTGTCCATAGGCCTCATTGAATTTGATGGCGATGTCGCGTGTGACCTCGACGTGCTGTTTCTGATCGCGGCCCACGGGGACGATGTTCGAATCGAACAGGAGGATGTCGGCGGCCATCAACACGGGATACGCGAAAAGGCCGTGGTTCACCGGAATGCCTTTCGCCGACTTGTCCTTGAAACTATGGCAGCGCTCAAGCAGGCCCATCGGAGTCACGGTGCTGAGCAACCACGTCAGTTCGGCTACTTCCGGCAGGTGAGACTGGATCCAGAACGTAGATTTTTTGGGATCGAGTCCACAGGCGAGGAAGTCGAGCGCGACATCGATGGTGTTCTGGCGACGTTGCCGTGGGTCGAAGAGCGAAGTCATCGAATGATAATCGGCGATGAAATAAAATGCCTCGCCCTTATCCTGAAGCTCGATGGCCGGGCGCATCATCCCGAAATAATTACCAAGATGCAAAGCGCCCGAAGGCTGGATGCCCGACAAAATTCGCATGAGCCAAACTAGCCTCCAACCGAATTCGCTTCAACACCGTTCAGTTCAAATGAGCGGAACAATTGTCGCGGTCCATTTAAGGGAGGCGCTTCAATGCTCCTCCTGCCACCTGCCAACGGTGGAGGTCGCGGCCAAGTTCGTGCGTCCAGTTTTCCTCAGTGCAGGTCATAAAAACCTGTCCGCGCTGTTCGCCATTTCGGGCCAGCAACGGAAGCAAACCATCGCGGCGCTGGCGATCCAGCTCGCCCATCACGTCGTCCAGCAGCAGAATTGGCGGCACGCCAGTGGATTGGATCAGTAATTCGGATTGGGCCATTTTCAGCGCGATGGCAATGGATCGTTTCTGTCCTTCGCTGGCGAACTGCGCCGCCGATCGGCCCTGTAGATTCAACGCGATGTCGTCTCGGTGCGGTCCGACAAGCGTGGTGCAGACGACTTTTTCCCGTGCGGAACTTCGATTGAGTTCAGTCTGAAAATCCGTTTTCACCGCTGGCTCGTAGGTCATCGTCATCAGTTCCGATTCCGGCGCCAATTGGCTGTAAGCCGCGGCCACATGACGGCTGAGATTCGGCAGCAGTTGCGCACGCGCCTGCATGATGCGCGTGCCGGCATCCACCAATTCCCGCGTGAAGCTGGCGAGCAGCGCTGTATCCTGCGTGCGTTGTTTGAGCAACGCGTTGCGGGAGCGAAGGGCTTGGACGTAGCGCTGCAAGGTCGTCAGATAATTCGGCACGGTCTGGCTCAGGATGAGGTCCATGAAGCGCCGTCGACCTCGCGCGAGTCCTTTGACCAGTTGCAAATCTTCCGTGCAGAAAACCACGGCGCGCACAGTCCCGAAATAATCCGCCAGTCGCCGGACGGCCTGATGATTCTGGCTCAATTGCCTTCCTGCTGCTGACCAGTGGAAATGAATCTCAGTCGTTGCCGTGCCAATAATTTTGGCTCCCACGAAAAACCCCTCGCGTCCGTGATGAACGAGCTGGGCAGATCCAACCCCACGGAATGAACGGAGCGTCGCCAGCGCATAAATGG
Organism: Akkermansia muciniphila; assembly: GCA_945903605.1. GTDB lineage: Bacteria > Verrucomicrobiota > Verrucomicrobiia > Limisphaerales > UBA1100 > CAMDOH01. The sequence continues at coordinate 17,543 of CAMDOH010000022.1, read as the reverse complement.
CTTCCAGCAGGTTGGTCTTACCCTGCGCGTTCGAGCCGAGGATGAGATGAAACCCCGGGACGAATTCAGCGTCGAGTTTGCGGTAGTTACGAAAATCGCGCAGCTTCAGGCGGGCGACATGCACCAGCGGATGATGCGGTAAATTCGTCGCCGCTGCAATCGTCGGTCAGGAATTTCCGCTTGCGATGAGTCAAGCAACTAACTTGAGTAAGCCGATGAAAGGTGTGTGGAGGGCGACATGGGCGGGAATACTCTTGGCCAATGTCATGGGGCTGTCCTCTGCCGAGCCGTCGCAATTCAACTGGGAGCGCGGCGAAAGTTATGTTTATCGCGTCCGTATCGAAGCGACGGAACAGGAATACAAATCACGGCTCACGGGCAACGTGGTTTTCACCTGTCGCGCTGCCAATGCTCACGGGTTCACATTGCGCTGCCACAATTTTCTCGTCTTGAATCGGTTCACCGATTCAGGCCGCCGCTTCCCGCCTTTCGGCGTTTTTCGGCTCGGTTGGCGACACTTCGATGGCGGCGATGTGGGTATGCCACTTCGTGAACCACGCGATGTGATGTTGAAACCAACTGGCGCGTTGATTCTCCAAAACGGACTGGTCGTGATTGATCCAACGGATCCGTCATTGTTGGTGATCGAGTCGATGCCGCCGGCTGGCAAAGAAAAATGGGAGACCACGGAGAAGGTCAGCGTGACGCTTGAGGAACCTGAGAAACTTGCGCCTGCAGATCGCCGTGTGCTCATTCATCGCCAAATCGTCACTGCTGATTGGACGCGCCGATACGAATTCGTCGGCACCGAAGGCAACAAGTCGCGCTGGAAAAAACAGTGCGTCATCGAAGTTCCTTCATCAGATTCAACCAAGCCAAAGCTCCGATGGGAAGGGAACGGCACAGTCGTGTTCGAGAACAAGTCGGGCACGCCCCGATTTGTCGAAATGAAAACGACACTCGTTGAGATCAATGGCACTACCGAACGCACGACGCCGATCAACATCGAGTTGGAATTGCTCGAAGGGAAAGAACGGGAACAGGCGCTGCGTCCGCCGCCCCCACCGGCTCTCGCTGAGCGCCGACCGCATCCTGATGCCGATATCGAAAAGTTAGCCGGCGAATTGTCCATTCCGCAATCGCATCGGCGACGTATCGCTGCGGATAAACTCGCTCACATCGAGCCGAATGCCCGCCGACCTGAAATCGTCGCGCTTCTGAAACTAGCGTTGCTGGATTTTGATGAGTACACGCGCCTGTCGGCCGTGCACGCGCTCATGGTTTGGGGCGGAACTGAATCGACCCTCCATCTCGTAGCCTCACTGGCCGATCCCAAACTGAATGTGCGTTGGGCTGTTTTGGATTCACTGGCTGCTTTGCGTGATCCACATTCCGCTTCCGCACTGGCGGAGCATCTCACATCGGGCAAGGACAGCATCCCAACCATCAAGGCACTGCTCGCCATCGGATCACCAGCAGAAGGCGCACTGATTCCGCTTTTGAAAAATCCGAAGCAGGAGATCCGGCTGGAGGCTTGCCGTTTGATCGGTGCCATTGGATCGGCAAAAAGTCTCGATCAAATTCAGAAGCTTGCGAAGGATCCGGATCCGTCGGTGGCTGCGACAGCGCGTGCTGCCGCCACTGCGATCGCTGCGCGAAAGCCGCGTTAGAAATTCCAAGCCGCCCGATCCGCGCTTCAATTCAAGGCTTCGGCAATTCGCGGACGCGAATATTGCGGATGGCCGCAGAGGATTGGTAAGCCGCGATACCGAAAGGCGCGGACAATTCAATCTCGCCAGCGCGCATCGACAGATCGCGCCCAGCAATGTCCTGTTCAATCACCACTTTGTCATCCATCCACACCTGCAACTTTTTTGCCGTGACCCGTATCCGAAATTTGTACCACTGGCCCTTTTCAAATTTGAGATACTTGGTGGTTTCGTTCTCCGAAGCGTCCTGCATGTCGATGCTGGAAATACCCGTGACCGCGCCACCCCAGCCGCCATTGATAAATGTCACCGCCTTCGTGCCCACAGGAAACGTCAGTGCGGCGAAGAAATCCGCCCCGTCTGTTTTCTTGGCTTCATACTCGATTTCATAATCAAGCTTCGGCGTCGCATTGGTGTAATTCGCGCCCGTCATGATCAACCCCATTTCGATCCGCAACTCGCCATCAATCACCTGAACTTTGCCCGCTCCTGCAAACGCGGTCTCTTTCCAGCCTTTGAGCGATTTGCCGTCGAAAAGAATTTGCCAGCCACCGGCTGCAGGCATTTTGCTCTGTGTCGTTTTGGATTGGGACGCCGGCCCCGGTTGCTTCACGCAACAGAGGCACCCCGTCCAGTAGAGGACCAGCGGTAACAGGAAAAGGTGTTTGGGAAATAGGGAGGTGAACATGACAGGTTTACTTTTGGAGCAGGTCGCTCAGTGCAGGATGACGAAGTTGCCGTCCGCGTTTGCGAAGGCCACGGGGAAACTCCAGACGGGCACTCCGGGCGCATCGCCGCGCGCAGCCGGTTTGCCCGCTGCGTCGTACTGTTGCCACGCGAGTTTGCCGCCCCGTTGCCAGCCAGTATCCTCGGCCCACACCACGAGCAATTCGCCTTTGGTGTTGGTGGCGATTGCCGGATGCTTGCGTTCGCCTTTTCCAGGAACGATGTTCGGCGCTGATAATGCGCGTCCTTGCGCGTCCTGTTTCGCCCAAAGGATTTGGCGCGCGGTTTCCCAAGCGTAATAAGTCTCCTTCGCCGTGTGATAAATATCCGCGCTGCTCATCGGGCAGGTGCCGAGGCGCAACGGATGGATTTTCTTCGAGCTGAAATCTTTTCCCTGCGTGCTGATGAGCCACATGTCGCGATCCAATCCGCCAGTAGCGGAGCGAAACAATATCTGCAACGCGCCGGTGTGGTCGGTAGCGGCCTTCAAACTGCAGCAGCCGCAAACGCCGGTGGTGTCCATGTTGACCGGCGATTCGACGGCGAAGGTTTTGCCTTCGTCGGTGGATTTGGCGGCGTACACACGCCGACCTTTTTCGCCTAGGGTGGATTGAGCCGGCGCGGCGTGCCAGACGACGAACGTGTTCCCAAGCGCGTCGGCGGCCACGGACGCACCGCCGTCGAGATTCATAGTGCCGCCGACCATGTTGCGCTGCGGTTCGAATGCTTTTCCCGCATCGTCGAGCCGGGCATAATTGAGCGTCCCCTGCGCAAATTTCTCACCGGGCTTGAGTTTGCCCGCGCCATTCCAGACAACGTGCAAGCGGCCATTGCGACCAAGCGCAAGCTGCGCGCCGCGGATGGTGCCGATGGAGATGGCGGTCTGCGGTTCGCTGTTCACACGGATCGGCGCGGAAAACCGGGCGGCGCCCGATTCGAGCCGCGTGTAAAAAACATCGCACGCTCGCGGTTCGCCTTTGAGATAGACAAGATGCACGACGCCCTTTCCGTCCGTGACGACTTGCGGTTGGACGCCGCTTTCGGGCACTCGTTGCAGGGAAACCGTCGCGCCGGTGGCGGCGTGCGCGATGAAGATGACGGCCGAACAGATGGCCAAGAGCTGTTTCATGGATGGCGATTAACGGCGCGGATCTTCTCTGAAACGAAACGCCGGTTTGCCGACAAGGTCGGTGCTGGTGATGGTGGGGCACCAGTATTTCTCGATGTGCTGGACGACGAGTTCGGTGCCCGCGTAGTGGCTCACGAAGGGGCGCATCTGCGAATTGTACATCGTGTCGGTGAGGTCACGCACGAGGACGACGTTGAGGCCGAGCTTGGCAAGTTGTCGGATGGCAAAGGGGCGGCCGAGCACGCACATGTTGGTGTGGACGCCGAGGAAAAGAATCTGCGTGATACCGCGCGCAGCGAGCAGATTCCACAGTTCCTGGCCGTTGTCGGTGATGGCATCGTTGTCGCCGATGGAGAGCCCGGCGATCTGACGTTTCCACGGCGGCTCGATCTTGCACTTCACTTTGCAGTCGCAACCCATGTCGGTGTCGTCGATCGGATTGGCCGGTTCGCGGTCGGGATCGGGATAAAGCCAGCAGGTGCCCCAGCGTTCGGTTTTGGTTTCAAGCGGCACAGGTGTCTTTGCGAAAGGGGCAGCCAACGCGCGCTTGCGTTGCGGTGTGTCCTTGTAAAAATCGGTGACGGTGCTGGGCGCGTGCACGATGAACACGCCCTGCTTGCGCATCCCGACCAGCACTTCGTCCATGCGCGGAATCATTTCGCCGACGCGCCCGGCAGCGCCTTTGCACCAGTGATCATCCCACATGTCGCAGACAATCACGGCGGTCTTTTTCGGATCCCATTGCACGGTGCGAAGGACGGCTTCGTACTTGCCGCCGCCGACAGCGCTGAGTGTGCGCGCACGTGTATTGAGCTTCAAGGGTTCTGCAGAAAGCATAAATGTGGCCAGCAAACTGGCGGCGAAAAGGAGGCGGTTCATGCGGGCAAAGTTAGCCGCCGATTAAACGCGACGCAATCTTCATAACGCACGCCCGAGCCGCCAAAAATATCCAGTGCCGAGCCGATGGTGAGATTCACTTTGCCGCCGCTGATGCGCGTCACTTCCTCCAAATCCAAAGCCGAGCGCGCGCCGCCCGCGTAGGTGACGGGAATGGGCGAGCCCTCAGCCAGTCGCTGCACCAATTCCAAATCCACGCCGCCGCAAAGTCCTTCCACATCGGCTGCGTGAATGAGGAACTCGTCGCAGAATGCCGAGAGCCGTTTCAGCTCGTTCCGGTTCACCTCAAACTCGGTGAACTTCTGCCAGCGATCGGTGACGACCCAGTATTTGCCATCGCGCACGCGGCAGGAAAGATCGAGCACGAGCCGCTCCTTGCCGATGGCGGCGACGAGCGCGCGGACGCGTTCGAAATCAAGCTGGCCATCGCGAAAAACCCACGAGGTGACGATGACGTGCGATGCACCGGCATCGAGCCAGCCTTTGGCGTTGTCGAGATTCACGCCACCGCCCAGATGCAGGCCGCCGGGAAATGCAGTGAGCGCCTCGCGTGCCGCGGCTTCGTTGCCGGCGCCGAGTTGGATGACATGGCCGCCGGTGAGTCCGTCTTTTTTGTAGAGTTCGGCAAACCAACTGGCGGGGCGTTCGGAAACAAAGTTGGTGCGCAGACCAGCGCCATTGTCGGTGAGCGTGCCGCCGACTATCTGTTTCACCTTTCCATCGTGGAGATCAATGCACGGCCGAAACACGGGCGCAGGCTACATGGCAGCGTCAGAGGAGTCGAGCAACTCACGGAGCAATCCAGCGACCGCGCCATTGGCCACTTTCGAACACGACTTCTGCGCGGTGATGGAAGGGGGAGCTGAGTTGGAGCCATTCGATGTGATGGATATTGGCAATGACAACGGCGAAATGGGCGCATCCGGATGTGTCCGTCGGATTTTGATCGGGCGTGGGAATCGGTGTGCCGGGCGCCATTTCAGTGGAGTAATTCAATCGGCTGGAATCGGGCAATTGATTCCATTCGCTGACGGACACGGCGTCCATCCGATGAATGGTGGCAACACCACTGGCACGAATTTGAGTTTGATCGCGAGGATCAAAAAACAAAAATGCGATCTGAGGATTGGCGGCAAGCTCCGCAATTTTCTGTGCGCGGCTGTCACTGAAGAACGTCAATGTGCGTTGGGAGGAGTCCGCATTTCGTAGCACTACCGTTCGGATTGCGGGAGCGACGCCAGAAACGGTGGCGAGTGCGGGAAGGCGGAGTGGATCGGTGATGTCGCCGCAGGCATTGGAGAGCCGTTGCCAGATTGCTTCGGGGAGCTGTTGCAGTTCTGTAGGCCATCGGAACATCCAGATTTCCTGAATGGACGCGGTGATTTCGTCAAGTGCTGTGAACAATTGCGGGTTGTTGTGTGGGTGGCCAAAACTCAATCTCAGGGCAGGAGGTTTATGATGTTGCGCAATTCAATTCCCATTCGAGCAGGTGTGGCAATGTTGCTTTGGAGCGGAGCGATAATCTACGGCGCAGAGCAGCAGGTGATGATCGCAGCACAGTTCAAGGCGCAGACGAAATCGGGTGAGGATGTTCTGACCGCGCCGCGTGTGATCACGTTGAGCGGACGACAGGCTGTGATTAGCACGCTGGAACAAATGGAGCTGGCTGGACTTTTGAAGTCGGGATCAACAAATCCATTGGCGTCGCCGGGCGCTGCAGGTCCGAAAAGCAACGGGGTTGCCACGCGGAAAATCGAGGCGGGTGTGTCGCTGGACATCACGCCGTTTGTGAAGGCGGGTCGCATCGAATATCATGGCACGGCGACGGTGAAGTCGTTTCTCGGTTATCAGGGAGACAAGGAAAATGTCGGCGCTGAATTTGTGACGCGGGAGATCCATTTCTCCGGAGTGGCGGACGATCATGGAATTAGATCGTTGAAGTTCAAAGGTGAAGGTCGGGCAAATGCTATTGAGTTGATGCTGACCTTCCATCTGGTCAAACCGGATGGGACTTCGGCAGTGCGCAAAACCGGTTTGTTGCGGCGTTGACTTCACGGTTTCGCTATCCCATCCGGGATTGCTCTCGACAACTGGCCCAGCGGGACGTTAATAAAAGACTGATTCAACTGTGTTTTTTGCCGATTCATTAAAATGAAACCGACTGCCCGGACGGGAATTCTTGCTGCTGGAAGCTGGATTGTTGACCAAGTAAAAATCGTCGACGTCTTTCCGCAGCTTGAACAGCTTGCCAACATTCTCTCGCAGTCCGAAGGCACTGGCGGATCGCCGTACAATGTCTTGGTGGATTTGGCGCAGCTCGGCGCTCCCTTCCCGCTATTTGGTGCCGGGTTGGTGGGAAATGATTTGCTCGGCTCTCGCATTTTGGCGGATTGCAAAAGGCTGAAAATTGACACGACATTTTTGAAGGCGACGGATTCGGCGCCGACCTCGTACACGGATGTGATGACGGAGAAGAAAAACGGGCGTCGGACGTTTTTCCATTGTCGCGGCTCGAATGCACTTTGGGATGGGGCAGGGCTGAATTTCAAAAAGTCGAAGGCGCGTATTTTTCACTTGGGCTACTTGCTGCTGCTCGATGCGCTGGAAGTTCCCGACAGGACGCACGGAACCAAGGCAGCGGCCTTACTGGCTGCGGCCCGTGCGGCGGGATTGAAGACGAGCATCGATGTAGTGAGCGAGGACAGTGATCGCTTTGCGAAAATTGTTCAGCCCGCATTGAATCATGTTGATTACTGTATTCTGAATGAAATCGAGGCGGGAAAAACAGCCGGATTCAAAATCCGGCGCGCAGATGGCACGCTCGATACAGTGGCGCTTCGACATGCGGCGGGCGCTTTGCTGCAATGCGGATCAAGCGAGGTGGTGGTGATTCATTTTCCAGAGGGAGGATTCGCCCGGACGCGAGATGGGAAGGATTGCTGGCAGAGTTCGCTGCGGTTGCCCAATGGTTACATCGCCGGATCAGCGGGTGCTGGCGATGCTTTTTGCGCGGGTGTGCTGTACGGCTTGCACGAAGGCTGGGAACTGCAGCGCGCGCTGTTCACGGGTGTTTGCGTTGCGGCCGCATCGTTGTCGGATCCCACCTGCACGGCTGGGGTGAATTCGTTGAAATCCGTCCTGGCACTGGCCAAGAAATACAAAGTCCGGCCACCGATTGAGCCGGAGAATTGACGCGCTCAGGCGCGTTCCATGTATTTCCCGTTCCGAGTATCGACTTTGATTTTCTCGCCCGTCTTGATGAAGAGCGGGGCTTGAATGACGATACCAGTTTCGAGCGTGATCATCTTCTGCACATTGTTTGCCGAATCACCCCGAATCCCTTCAGGCGCATCGCTCACAGTGAGAATCACGCTGGACGGCAGCTCGATCACGACGAGTTTTTCTTCGACGAAAGTGGCCGTCACCAAGCCGGTCTCGATGAGATAATTCTTCGCGTCGCCAACAATTTCTGGTTGGACGCTCACGGTTTCGTAGGTGTCAGGATCCGAAAAAACAAACTCTTCGCCGTCCTTGTAGCTGAACTCCATTTTCTTGGTGATCATCGGGACGACCTCGACCTTTTCCGTGGAGCTGAATCGGACATCAGCCGATTTCCCCGTGCGGATGCTGCGGATGGCGGCTTGAACAAAGGCGCGGAGGTTGCCCGGCGTGCGATGCTGGGTTTCGAGCACAACGGCGATGTCGCCATTGAGATTAATCGCCATGCCTTTGCGGAGGTCGTTTGCAGTTGCCATAATAATACCAAACTGGAAAAGGGTGGGCAGACTAGTCTTCAAGCTCGGGATTACAAGCTAGAAAAACTTCAGGGCCTGTGGGCGTCGGATTCTTCGAAGCGGATCACCGTTTCTCCCGGCTTGGCCAAACCCAGCCTTTCGCGAGCATTGCGCTCAACAGTTCGCGGGTCATTCCTCAAGGCCTCAACAGCCACTTTCCGTCTGAACGCAGATTCCTCCTCAATTCGGATTTCTTTTTCGAGCCGGACAATCTCTTGTCTCATCCGTTCGTTTTGCTTGATGAGCGGCAGGTACCAGACCGCCACCGCCAGACAAGCAGCGAAGAAAAAAAGACAGAGCACCGCCTTTGTCAGCGTGTCCCAGATTCCGAGATCAATCCTCCTCAACTCCATCGAACGATCGGGAGACTAGGCAAAAAACACGCAACAGGCAACGCGCAATTCAAAATCAAGCGCGAGGATGCGCTGAATCGTATGCCCGTTTTAGCCGTTCAGTGGTGATGTGCGTGTAGACTTGAGTCGTCGCCAGATGTGCGTGGCCCAGCAATTCCTGCACACTGCGCAGGTCGGCGCCGTTATCAAGTAGGTGCGTGGCGAAACTGTGCCGCAACTTGTGCGGCGAGAAATGGGGGTCCAATCCAGCCGCAGCCAGATAGCGTTTCATCTGTGATTGGAACAACCGCGGGTAAACTGGATCCGGCGAGTTTTCGTCTTTGATGAAAATCGGCATGGTGTTGCACGGTGGCTCCTTCATCGCATTCCAATAACGGCGGATGGCTTGCAGCGCTGTGTTCCCAATCGGGTTCAACCGCTCCTTCCTGCCTTTGCCGCGAATGCGCAACAGTTGCGAATCCCAGTCCAAATCGTCGACAAGTAGCCCGCACACCTCGCTGATTCGCAAACCGCAGGAATAGACCAATTCCATCATCGCCGAATCACGAAGCCACGGCACTGGGTCTGTCGATACATCGCCGGTTTGCAGTCGCTTCAATTCCTGTAGCGGCACATCCAATAATTGCGCTGTCTGTTCTGGAGTGAGAAATCTCGGAAGGCGCTTTTCCGTTTTGGGTAGAATCAATTGACGTAGTGGTGAGCTTGCTGCAAGACCACGCCGCATCAAATGACGATAAAAAGTGCGCAGAGCAGAAAAGCGGACTTGGATCGATGCCCGTCCCAAATTGTTCCTGCCCAGATGACGGAGATAATCCCTGAAATCGAAACGCTCCAGCTTTTGCCAGTCCGGATTTGTGCCGCGCACGTCGGAGTGCCAGGCGCAGAATTCTGCCAGAGCCAGTTTGTAGTTTCGCAATGTGTAGACGGAAACGGCGCGTTCATTGCGCAAATGTTGTAAAAAATCCGCCACCACTGGCAGCTCTGAGACAGCCTCCTCCACGCAATCAATATAGGGGTTTCAGGAAGAAAACCAAGCTCCGATGCGTCCGCTTAGAAGCCGTCGGAATCAGGGAATTCAAATCCGACTTTGCCATTGCCCTTGGAGTCGGTGGCGGCGACAAGGTGTGCCGAAAAAGTTTTTCCCGTCTTGCCCGAGATGAAACCGGGCAGCAGATCCGTCCGTCCTTTTTGGGCCAACTTGAGAAACTGATCGAGATCCAGCGCCTGGCTCAACACCACTTTGCCCGTCTTGAACTTGCATGGCCGCCGTTGCAGTTGAGTCTTCTCACACAAATATTGCGATTCCGTTTCGAAGACATTGCCTTTGCACGCAGGGCATTTTGCGATTGGCTTTTGGTCAGTAAAATCCAATTTGGGCTGGGGGGCTTCATCCTTTTTCGCGCCCTTGGCGGGGAATTTGCGTGGGGCGAACTCGAAGCTCACTTTCGTGCCGTCGAATTTCAGGAATGCCTCGAACTTGCGGCCGGTCTTTTTTGAGATGAATCCCTTGAGCAATTCCGTTTTGCCCTCGGCGAGCAGTTTCACGATCTGCGCCCGCTCGATGGGTTGCTGCAGGATGATGGCGCCCGTGCGGAAGTCGCAGGTCTTCGCTGCGCCCACGGCTTTCTCGCAAACGTAATTCATGCCGTTCTCGAAGACGCGGCCTTCCTTGCATTTGGGGCACTGGCCCAGTGGCTCCTTGCCGGTGAAATCCACGGGCGCGGCATTCTCGTCGTCTTTATTGTCGTTGCCGAAATCAAATTTCGATTCGCCCTCGGGCGTGAGCTTCATCATCGCCGCGAATGGAAAGCCCTGCTTGCTGCGGAAGCCTTGCAAGGGCCCGACCTGTTTGTCGCGCAGAAGCGTCTCGACCTCCGACAGCTCAAACGCTCGGCCCAGAACCACCTTCCACATGTTCCACTCACATTTCTGGCACTGGAACTTTTTGTAGTTCTCTTGAATCTCGCCGCCGCATTTGGGGCACGGGACGTTGAGCTTACCGAAGTCGCCGGGAATCGTGTCGTGCTCGTAGGCTTTGGTCTGGCCAACGATGCGCTCGGTAAGCGCGCGAATCTCCGTCATGAATTGTTCGCGGGGCAACTGGCCGCGCTGCATCTGGCGCAGTTTGAATTCCCAATCGCCGGTCAGCTCGGGCTTGGTCAATTCGGGGATGCTCAGGCCGTTGAGCAGCGCCATGAGCGTGAAGGCTTTTGCGCTCGGCACCAGTTCCCGTTGATTGCGGAAAATATATTGCTCGTAGATCAGTCCTTCGATGGTGGCCGCGCGCGTGGCGGGAGTGCCGAGGCCGCGCTCGCTCATCGCCTCGCGCAGTTCCTCGTCCTCGATGAGTTTGCCCGCGCCTTCCATCGCGCCGAGCAGCGTGGCTTCTGTATAACGCGCGGGGGGCTTGGTCTGGCTGCCCTTCACCTCGATGCTGGCGGTCTTCACCTGCTCGCCCTGTTGCACGGGCGCGAGACTCGGCGCATCGTCGTCAGTGGCGGCTTCCTTGCCATAAACTTCAAGCCAGCCGGCCTTGACCAGCACCTTGCCGACACTCTTGAACGGCTCGCCCTCAACGCGCGTGATGCGCACGGTCTCCTGATATTCCGCCGCCGGAAAAAAGATGGCGAGAAAGCGTTTGGTGACGAGGTCGTAAAGTTTCTGTTCCGGCTCGGACAGGCTCTTGGGCAGCACGCCCGTTGGGATAATGGCGAAGTGATCGGAGATCTTCGCGTTGTTGAAGATGCGTTTATTGGGATGTACCCAGCCCTCGGCCAGAATCTTTCCCGCGTGGCTGCCGTAGGCGATGATGTCGCGCAACGAATCGAGCGTCTTCTTCACGGTCGGAATATAATCCTCCGGCAACGCGCGCGAATCGGTTCGCGGATAGGTGAGCACCTTGTGTTTCTCGTAGAGCGCCTGCGCCAGTCCCAGCGTGTTCTTCGCGCTGAAACCAAAACGGCCGTTGGCTTCGCGCTGCAAACTGGTCAGATCATAGAGCAGGGGAGAAAGCTGGCTGCTCGGCTTGCTCTCCTCGGTGACGATGCCGGGTTTGCCGAGGCACTTGGCGGCGATGGCGTCGGCCTCCGCCTTCGTCCAATGCCGCTCGGCTTTCAACTCGGCATCCGCATCCTTGCCGTTGCCCCGCTGAAATTTCTCATCCATCCAGCGTCCCGGATACTGGCCGGCCTGCGCATCGAAGGTGCCGATGACCTCCCAGTAATCGCGCGACACAAACTTGCGGATCTTGTCCTCGCGCTCGACCACAATGGCGAGCGTCGGCGTCTGCACACGTCCGACCGTCGTGAGATTGAAGCCGCCGGTCTTGTTGTTAAAAGCCGTCATCGCCCGCGTGCCGTTGATGCCGATGAGCCAGTCCGCTTCTGCGCGGCTCTCGGCGGCTGCTGCCAGCGGCCGCATCGAGGCATCCGTGCGAAGCTCTGCAAAACCATCGCGGATGGCCCCCGCCGTCATCGATCGCAGCCACAACCGCTGGATGGGCTGCTTCGCTTTCGTGTAATCCATGATTCGGCGGAAGATGAGCTCGCCCTCACGCCCGGCGTCGCAGGCGTTGATGATGGTGTCCACGTCTTTGCGTTTGATGAGGCGCTGAAGCACCTTCAATCGTGGCGCAGACTTCTCAATCGGGTTGAGCGCGAATTTCGGCGGGATGTGCGGCAACTGCTTGAACGTCCACTTGCCCTTCTTCACATCGTGCTCTTCGGGCACGCCCAGTTCCAGCAAATGGCCAACGGCGGATGAGACGATCTGTGTTTCGCTCTCGAAAAAATCGCCCGACGCATCCTTCTTGAAACCACCCAGCGCCTTGGTGATGTCACCAGCGACAGACGGTTTTTCAGCAATGACAAGGGATTTTCCCATGCTCCGCGCGAGCTTGTACATCCGAGAGCCGACAAAAAGCAATCGCGTTTTTGCAAGGCTGGCGCCAATTGACTCCCGTTGCCGGCAGCATTTTGCTATTCTTGGCGCGTGGCCAGACTTAGTTTGGGAGTCGACGGAACCCATCGGGATAAAGTGCGGAGGCTCTTTGACAAGATCGCCCCGCGCTACGATTTCATCAACGACCTGCAGAGTTTCGGGCTGCATCGCTTTTGGAAACGACGGCTGGTCGCGATGGCCGGAGCGCAACCTGGCACCCGCGCGCTGGATGTCTGCTGCGGTACGGGCGACATCACATTCGCCCTTGCCCAGTCCGGCGCGGAAGTGACGGGGATCGATTTCAGCCCTCCCATGCTGGAGATCGCCCGGTGCCGCCAAAGCGCCTTCCCCAAGGCGAAACTAAATTTCATGTCGGGCGACGCAATGTGTTTGCCCTTTGCCGATGCCAGCTTTGATGTGGTGAGCTGCGGTTACGGACTGCGCAATCTGGAGGACTGGCGCACGGGACTACGCGAAATGCACCGCGTGCTGCGCTCAGGCGGGCGGCTGCTCGTGCTGGATTTTGGCAAGCCCGACAACCGGGTGTGGCGCGCGGTGTATTTTGCTTATCTGCGTTTTGTCGTGCCGGTTTTCGGGAAGCTCTTTTGCGGTGACTCGGCGGCGTATGCCTACATCCTCAAATCGCTGCACGCCTTCCCCGCGCAGCACGGCGTGGATGCCGCCCTGCGCGAATCAGGCTGTGAGAGCGTCGGCTTGAAACCGCTCCTCGGCGGCGTGATGGCCATCAACTACGGCGAGAAGGGAAAATAAGTTGCTCAGTTGAGCTTGAGCAAATCGTCGAGCAGCATCAGCGCTGTGGCTTCGGTGAGTTCGCGGATATCAAAGTTGCGCAGAAGCGTGGGGGCGAGTTGTTTGTTGGGGAACAAATCCATCACAGTGGCTTGGCCGAGGATTTTCGCGTCGCTCAATCGCAGCGCGGTGACTTGGATGTCGGGAATGGAATAGGTGGAGTTGCCGGAAATGCCGGCGACGATGATGTCGCGTTTGCCGATGAGCACCTCGATGAAGATTTCGGGGATAAGGCGGTTGTCGAAAGTTTCGGAGTCGATCAGCGTGACTCCGGCCATGCGCAGTGGTCTGCCGAAGAGTCGCTCCACTTCGCGTCGGGTCTGTTGATCGGCCATGGCATCCTTGTCGAATACCTTGGCGGGAAGAATCGGCGCGGGAATGTTCAGGTTGTTCGGATCGAGCGGAATGGCCGGAGCGAGTGGCGTGGCATTTACGGGCAATCCAGTCGCGGGATCGATGATGATGGGGGCGTTGGTGATGGTGGTGTAATTGCTTGGCCGGATGGTGCCCCAAGGTTGATTGATTCCGAGGGCCATCTTCGGATTGCCCAGCTTGACGTAGGTGGTCTTGAACCGGTCGATGATCGACAAGGCGACGTTCTGCGAGATGAGTTGCGGCACGGCGACGCCGGGATCGTCCGCGTACTTGAATTGTTTCGGCGAGGGTTTCGGCGTCTCATTCTTGAAAATGGGAACTGTGCCGAGGATGATTTGCGGCGGCTTGTCTGGCGCGGCGACGAGCGAGAGGCAGCAGAGCACGAGAATGGTTCCAGTTGATTTCATCGAATGTCCCCTTTCCATGTCAATCTATCGCAATTGACGTATCTGGACAACGTAATCCTTGACGCCTTCGCGCAGTGAAGTGAATGAAACAGTCTCCTGTCCGTTCTCGGTGAGGATGAGCGATTCATACGGCGTTTCTTCGAGCTTGAATCCTTGCGCGTCGTGGAAGACGCAGTTGATCTGCACATGCACGCGTTTGTTGAGGCGATTGCGCACGTTGGCTTTCACCATGAGCCGTCCGTCGGGCAGCACGGTTTCCTGTATGCCTGGCGAGATGATGGCCTCTTTCGTGAGCGGATCTTGCGTGACGAATTTCGGACGGCCGTTCTGGTTGTTGTAGCCCACCGATGAACTGGAGACACCGGTGCAGGCGATCAGCCAGAGAGTGAGAATCGAGGCGCAGATGAGTGTGAATGTTTGTTTCATAGTGTTCCTATTTGTCTGCAACGAACAGAACGGTGTCGCCACGTGATTTGACTTCAATCGCAAGCGTCCGCTTCATGGCGGGCAGAGATTTGTTGGCAGCGTCGAAGAATTCAATCTCGATATGCTGCGGTCCCGGCTGCGCGCGCATGGCCGTGAAGGCGAGGAACTGCGGCAGATTGTTCCAAGTGCGGGTGTCGGCGCGTGTCTCCGTGGAGCCAGCGACAGCCTTGGCGAGAAACGCCGTACCCACCAGCGCAAACCCGATGTTCTGCGTGGATTCCGGCAAAGTCAAAATCAGGCCCGGCTCGAACGTCAGATCACCGATGATGTCGCCGGTGGTTTTGATCCTCGATTTGTCGCGCAGAATTAATTCCATGAGCCGTCCGCCACGCGTGACGGCTTGATAGGTGAGATTATCCCACGGCGCCGTGCGGGTTTTCACTCCATCGATGCGGACTTCGGCGGCGACCGCAGTGGAATGGCCTTCCTGATATGCGAGCCGTTCTCCGTTGCGCCCGACTGTCGTCTTGACCGGCCCAAAACCCATTTGCAGGAAGACAATGACGTTCGCTGAAACATCAAAATCGGGCAGCGTGATTTGCTTCGCATTCGCGCGGGCGCGTTTGAGAGAGTCACTTCCATCGGCACCGAGTTTGGCGCTCACGTAGCCGTCGAGATAATCGAGCAACAGATAATCGCAGGCGAACGCTTCTTTTTGGGCGTCGGCATCAAACAACTGCGCCGTGCGAAAACAGGCGCGGGCATTGTCCAATTCGCCATCCATCCAATACAGGATGCCGCGATGATAATACGCCATGGCCCGCTCGAACGGCTCGCCCACAAAGGTCTTCGCGCTTTCGGGAGTGAACAAGCGGTGGGTGGATCGGGCCTTCGGATCCAGCGCCCGAAGCATGCTGATGTCCGGAAGCGTCTCGTCGAGCAAAGTGCGGGCCTCCACGAATTGCCCGCGCTTCAACGCCTCCATCACCACCCGGTATCGCCAGAGATTTTTGTCCTCGGCTCTGGCGTTGGCGATCAGGCGACGACCTTCAATCACAAGATCCGGATTGGCCGTCGGCGCTTTTTGAATCGGTGGCGCGGCGCATCCAGTCACGATAAGAAACGCCAGCGCGACCCGGGAGTGGCACATAAGAAACGATCAGCGATAAGCCGCGTCGTCCTTGCCCTGTTTTTTGATCTCAGCGAAATCTTCCCAGACAATTTTACTCGTGCGGGGATCGAGTAATTGGAAGTTGTAGAGGATGTATTCGCTCTGCCCCTTCGTGCCTCGGCTGGAAATCCCCGAGAGTTTTCCGGTCAGAATGAAATCAGCCCCCTGAAATTCGTTGGCTTTGATGTTCTCGCCGCCCGTCACTTTGCCGGACAGTTTCAATTCGCGTTCTTTTTCGAGGGCGTCGATGCGTTCGCGCGAGAGGAACACGAGTTTGCCCTGCGCGTTCTTGCTCAAGGTCACGCGAATGCGATCCAGAAACAAGCTCTTGTTGATTGGGAATCGCGTCTCGTTGAGCACCGGCTCCAGCACGATCTTCGGCTGACCTTGCGCGTTTGCAATCTCAGGAATGCCGACGAGGCTGCGTGCCATTTTCTCTGCGATGGCAACGAGGTCTTGCGATTCGATGCCGAGTCCGGCGACGAATCCGCGCTCGTCAGGCCGCAGCTCAGTCACATCCACGCCGTCAGGATTGATATTGGAGCAGCCGACAAAAACAATCATCGCCGCCGCCTGAACTATTTGGGTCAGTTTCATGTTGAAATGGGTTTTCAGTAACGACCGAAAAGGTAATTCGCAGGGTCCATCGGATTCACCCGCATCGGCACAACGGACATCAACGGCGGCGAGCCATACATCGGTGCGCCTCCGAATCCCAACTGAAATGGACCTTGTTGAAAAGGCATGCCGAATGGTTGATTCCATAATTGCTGCCGCTGTTGCAACCACATCATCGCCATCTGCTGCGCTTGCATTTGTTGGAACTGCTGCGGCACCACCGCTCCACCCCCCCACGGCGACTGCGGCATGACAACCGCTGGCAACACAGCGCCGATGTTTTGACGCGGGCTGAATTGTGGCAACCGATCTGTGGACACGACTCCCACTCGAGTTGAATTTGGCGACCCAGTCGCGATCGATCCTCCCGGCCCAAAAATCTGTGCCGGAAGCGTGCAAACCATCGGGACAGTGAGGAGACAAAGAATCCTACCGAACATGATTTACAAGTACCCCGCCTTAGCCGAATTGTAAACCCCGCGTTCCGAACAAACTCCTGCGGGTTTTTGCTTGCCACGCTGCCTATCCAACGAACAATCCCACCGGGAATCGCCCAACTGATGCTCACCAAACGTGTTATCCCTTGCCTCGATGTCCATGGCGGACAAGTCACCCGTGGCGTGCAATTCGGTCGCGCCGAGGCCGGCGAGCTCCGCAACGTGGGCGACCCCGTCGAACTCGCCCTGCGCTACAACGAGCAGGGCGCCGACGAGATGGTTTTCTTCGACATCACCGCCAGCGCCCACGGCCGCGCCACGATGGTGGACGTGATTGAGCGCGTCGCCGACCAATGTTTCATGCCGCTCACCGTCGGCGGCGGCATCCGCACCGTGGAAGACATGCAGACGATGCTCCGCGCCGGTGCCGACAAGGTGAGCATCAATTCCAGCGCGCTCGCCACTCCCAATCTCATTCGTGCCGGTGCCGAGAAATTCGGTAGCCAGTGCATCGTTGTTTCCATCGACGCCAAGAAAGTCGCGCCCGACAGATGGGAAGTATTCGCCAAAGGCGGCCGCCAAGCCACGGGACTCGACGCCGTGGAATGGGCGAAGCAGGCCGTCGCACTCGGTGCCGGCGAAATCGTACTCAACTCCATTGACGCCGACGGCACCAAAGCCGGGTTCGATCTCGTAATCACTCGGCGCGTGAGCGAGAGCGTGGGTGTTCCTGTCGTCGCCAGCGGCGGCGC
>CAMDOH010000021.1 GCA_945903605.1 Akkermansia muciniphila | reverse complement strand
CATTATTATTTCTGCCTCCACCTCCGTTATTTCTGCCTCCACCTCGGGGCCGGCCGCCACCATTGTTGTTTTGTCCTCCACCACCCATTTGGTTTCCAAAGCCTCCCATACCGCCTTGTCCCATCCCACCGCCAAATCCACCTTGGCCGCCAAAGCCGCCCATTCCACCATTCATTCCCCCCATGCCACCCATCCCTCCACCAAAGCCGCCTTGACCCATTCCTCCACCAAAACCACCCATTCCACCTTGGCCAAATCCTCCTTGGCCGCCAAAGCCGCCCATTCCACCATTCATTCCCCCCATGCCACCCATCCCACCGCCAAATCCGCCTTGTCCCATTCCTCCACCAAAGCCGCCTTGACCGCCCATCATGCCACCGCCCATTCCGCCCATTCCGCCCATTCCACCGGATCCATTCATGAATTGGGCAAACAGGTTTGTCGCCGTGCCGGAACCGCACAGATAAACCGCCAAGATGAGGACTATCGGCAATCTTTTCATACCTTCGTTATTCTATCATCAGACAATACAGAGTAAAGCCTGCGTTGTTTGACGGGTTCGGCGGCGAGTGGTTTCATTTTTCTGCTCATTCCGCCTGTTTTCTACGAGTACAGAGCAGTGATGATGCCATGAGTACCGCGTTTTCCCTAGCATTGGTTCTCCTTCACCTACACAATCGCAATGAATTTGCTTTCCGATGACAACACTTACTAACGCAGAACGGCGCCATCTCAAATCCCTCGCTCAACGGCTGGATGCGACATTGAGCATCGGCAAACTCGGACTCACCGATTCATTCATCAATACCGTCAACACTGCCTTTGCCAGTCACGAACTATTGAAAGTTCGACTTTCCAATCTCAAGGAGCAGAAAAAAACCTTGGCCGCTGAACTCGCCCAAAAAACAGATTCCCAACTCGTCTGGCTCATCGGCCACGTCGCCGTCATCTACCGCAAGAAACCGCCCAACAAATGACAAGCGTCTCGCAACGATGAAGCTGCGATTGCTCTCCATACTCTGGCTTGTGGCTGCGCCGTTGGCCGCGGCTCCAGCACCGAATCTGGCCAAGCCGATTCCGCAGGGCGCAATGCCTCTGCGCGTGCATGTTTTTGAGGATTATGAGACGGAGATCGAGAAGCGTTGGTGGCTGCGCGGTGCGCCCGTCACCACCAATCTGCCTGCCAGTCTTTCGGTTTCGCTGCGAAACACCCGTGCTTGCCGCGCCACGCCCACGAAAGATTTTGACGACAAGATGGGCGACCCCGCCGCGCGCTACAACGCGGTGATTTTCAATCCCGTACCCGGCCCTCCGATGGGGCCGCGCACGCGGTTGTCCTTCCGATACTGGATGAAAGGCACCGGCACGTTGCGCGTGCAGATTTACAGTCTCAGTAAAAACTATCACCGCCATCTGGTGATCGAGGGATTGCCGCAAGGCCGGTGGCAGTCGACCACGGTGGACATGACGCAGGCGCGACGACCCGATGGCAGTGGAGGGCCGCTGGCGGAGGATGAGCGCATTGATGACATCCAGTTTTATGTCACGCCCGAAACGGAACTCCTCATCGACGACATCGTGCTCTATGAGGCCGCGCCGGAAAAAGAGCCGGAGGCATTCCCTCGCCGCATCATCTTCACCGGATGGTTTGACACCGGCAAGCAGGGCGCCGAATGGCCGGGGAATTTTGACATTGTGCTGCACCAAAAACCGCGCACGTGGGACGCCGCCCGATCCGTGCCGCACCCCGAAGGCGGCCTGCCGTGGATTCGCCTGCAACTGCGCGGGCCGCGTGCCTTGAGCGCAAAGAATACGCTCTTCTTTCGTTACCATCTTTCTGCGGAGGCGAAGCTCACCGTCAAACTCGTCAACTCCAAGACCGGCCGCGAGCACGGTGCGCGCATCCCCAATTCCGCCACGCAAAAATGGGACGACGTGGCCATCGCCTTCCCCTCACCGCTCCTGCCCGGCAACCAGCCGGCGCACGTGGACGAGATCCATATTCTGCTCGATCGCCAGGCCGACCTGCTCATCGACGACGTGCTCCTCTACGAACCGGCTAAATAAATCGCGCCGGTGTGACGTCTTGATTTGCACGTGAAATTTGATAACCTCCCGCACATGCCTTCCATTGAACGCACCATCACGGTGGCCTGGCGCCATCAGGTGTATTTCACCCACGGCGTGTTTGACGCAGAGAATCCGCGCCTGCGCGAGGTGATGATCAATGGCGAGGCGCGGCTGCCCCGAAAGGCGTTGCTCGTGCTCGATGAAGCACTGGCCAAGGCCCAGCCCACGCTCGTGCAGCAGATTCACGCTTACTTCAAAACGCACGCCGACACGATCAGCCTAGTCTCCCCGCCCCTCATCATCGAGGGCGGCGAGCGCGCCAAGAACGCCTTTTTTCACGTTTCCGAAATCCACTCGCAGATCGACCGGCATCACATCGACCGCCACTCGTACCTGATCTGCGTGGGCGGCGGCGCGTTGCTCGACATGGTGGGACTGGCCGCCTCCACAGCTCATCGCGGCATCCGTCACGTGCGCATCCCCACCACCACGCTCAGTCAGAATGACTCCGGCGTCGGTGTCAAAAACGGTATCAACGCCTTTGGCAAAAAGAATTTCATCGGCAGTTTTTCGCCACCCTTTGCCGTCATCAACGATTTTCAGTTTCTCGCCACACTGAGCGCGCGCGACAAACGCAGCGGCTACGTCGAGGCTGTGAAAGTCGCCTGCATTCGCGACCGCGCGTTCTTCGAAGAGATCGAGCGCGACGCCGATGCGCTGCGTGATTTTGAGCCGAGCGCCATGCACCGGCTCATCTTTCGTTGCGCCGAGCTGCACATGAATCACATCGCCACCAGTGGCGACCCGTTTGAATTCGGCTCCGCGCGCCCGCTGGATTTTGGACATTGGGCCGCGCACAAACTCGAACAGCTTTCCGAATATCGCCTGCGCCACGGCGAGGCCGTCGCCATCGGCATTGCGCTCGACGTGATTTACTCGCGCATGATGGGCCATCTGCCCGCCGCCGATGCCGACCGCATTCTGCGCCTGCTCGAAAGGCTGGGTTTCACGCTGTGGTCGAGTGAGCTTTTACATGAGAATACCGAGGGCCAGTTGATGTTGCTCGAAGGGCTGGAGGAATTCCGCGAACATTTGGGCGGCCAGCTCACCATCACGTTGCTGCGCGAAATTGGCACCGGTTTTGAAACGCACGAGATGCACCGGCCGCGCGTGTTTGAAGCACTGAGCGAACTGGAGCAGCGCCACCGTGCCGAAGGCCGCCACAAGATAATCCCCGCACATGGCTGACCTGCGGCGCACGGCCGTCCTCAACGTCGTCGGCCTCACCGAATCCCTGCTCGGGCCGCACACGCCGCACATCAACGCCTTTCGAAAAAGCGGCGCGCTGGCGCACATCGCACCCGCGCTTCCGGCCGTCACCTGCACCGCGCAGTCCACCTATCTCACGGGCAAAACTGCCAGCGCACACGGCATTGTCGCCAATGGCTGGTACAATCGTGAGCTTGCCGAAGTTCAGTTTTGGAAGCAGTCCAACCATCTGGTTGCCGCACCCAAAATCTGGGAGACACTGCGAGCGCAGTCGCCGGACTTCACCTGCGCAAAAATGTTTTGGTGGTACAACATGTATTCCACCGCCGATTGGTCGGTCACACCGCGCCCGATGTATCCGGCCGACGGCCGAAAACTTTTTGACATTTACGCGTGGCCCTTCGATGTGCGCGACGAGTTGAAGCGCGACTTGGGCGAGTTTCCATTCCCCGGCTTTTGGGGACCGGCGGCGGGTGTGGATTCGCCGCAGGGCAAAGCTGATTGCGTCACGCGCTGGATCGCCGCATCGGCAAAGTGGATCGAGGAAAAGAAAGCGCCCACGCTCAACCTCGTCTATCTGCCGCATCTGGATTACAACCTGCAACGGCTTGGTCCGAATGATCCGCGCATCGCCAAAGACCTCGGCGAGATGGACGCGATTGTCGGCGACCTCATCAGCTTTTTCCAAAAACGCGGCGTGCGTGTGCTGCTGCTCTCGGAATACGGCATCACGACCGTGAACACGCCTGTGCATCTCAATCGCCTGTTTCGCGAGCAGGGTTGGATCACGGTGAAAGAGGAGATGGGATTGGAGTTGCTTGACTGTGGCAACAGCCGGGCATTCGCCGTGGCCGATCATCAACTCGCACACATTTACGTGAACGACCGTCGCATTGAAAACAAGGTGCGCGACCTTTTGGAAAAAACTCCAGGCGTCGCGCAAGTGCTCGGCGCAGCGGAGAAAAAGGCAGCGGGGCTGGATCATCAGCGCGCGGGCGATCTCGTTGCGGTCGCGCAGGAAACTGCGTGGTTCACTTATTATTACTGGATGGACGATGTGCGCGCGCCGGACTTCGCCCGATGTGTGGACATCCATCGCAAGCCCGGCTACGACCCAGTCGAGCTATTTCTCGACCCCGCGATTCCCGCTGTGAAGCTCCGGATTCTCTGGCGTCTGCTGCAAAAGAAACTCGGCTTTCGGATGCTCATGGATGTCATCCCGCTCGATGCCACGCTCGTGAAAGGCTCGCACGGTTGCCGGCCCAAAAGCCAATCCGACTGGCCGATCCTGATCGCCGATGATCCGTCATTTCTCTCCCAACCCCAACTCGACTCAACTGAAGTTTGCGACGTGATCCAACGTCGGATTCTCTCGTGATGCCCATGAAGTCATCCTCAACGATCCTCCTGACACTGCTGCTCGCCTTCAACACACTTGCCGAAGACTGGCCGGCGTGGCGCGGGCCGCGCAATGACGGTTCCAGTACGGAGAAAAATGCGCCCGTCAAATGGAGCGCGACAGAAAACGTGTTGTGGAAAACCGCACTGCCCGGTGGCGGCCATGCCTCGCCCATCGTGTGGGGCAACCGCGTTTTCACCGTGGCGGCAGTCAAAGAAACCGAGGGGCGCGACCTGATTTGCCTCGACCGCACAAGCGGCAACATTCTCTGGCAGCGCACGGTGGTGAAGTCGCCGCTCGAGCGCAAACACCGCGAGAATAGTCACGCATCAAGCACGCCGGCGACCGATGGAGCGCTCGTGTACGTCTCGTTCCTCGACGTGCAGGAAATGGTGGTGGCGGCTTATGATTTTGCGGGAAAACAGAAATGGCTCGTTCGCCCCGGCCAATTCAAAAGCGTGCACGGCTTTTGCAGTTCGCCCACGATTTGGGGCGACAAGCTGATCGTTAATGGCGATCACGACGGTGATTCGTACCTCGTCGCGCTGGACAAGCACACTGGCAAGACGCTCTGGAAAATACCGCGCGCAAACAAGACCCGCAGCTATTGCGCGCCGATCATCCGCCAACTTTCCGGCCGCACGCAGATGATTCTTTCCGGCGACAAATCCATCGCCAGCTACGACCCCGACACCGGCAAGACGCACTGGTACATCAAAGGCCCGACTGAACAATTCGTCGCGTCGCTGGTGTATAACGCCAAGGCCGATCTGCTTTTCATGAGCGGCGGATTTCCGCAGCATCATCTCTTGGGATTGAGACACGACGGCAAGGGCGACCTCGGCAATATCATGCACGTGCAGGAAACAGACCTGCCGCAGGTGGCCTGGCATCACACGCGGCCGAGCATGGTTTCATACGTCCCCTCGCCCATCAGCGAAGGTGATCACTTCCTCGTTGTCTCCGACACCGGCCACGCCAATTGTTTTCTTGCCAAGACCGGCGAACCGCTCTGGCAGGAAAAACTCGGGGCGCATCACGCCTCACCCGTCGCGGTGGGTGGCCTTGTCTATTTCATCAGCGACGCCGGTGTGACCACGATTGTGAAACCAGGAGCGAAATTTGAACTCGTGTCGAAAAACGAATTGGGCGAAGGCGTGTACTCCTCGCCCGCCATCAGCAACGGCCAGATTTTCATCCGCGCCGACCAGCACCTTTATTGCATCTCAAATAAAGTGGCTGGGAATTGAATCAACCGGCACCTGAAACTTCTGGCGCCAGATCGGCAGAACTCATGCCGAGGCGTTTATCTACGATACAGGCTGTTACGACATCGCCTGCGACATTCAGAACGGTGCGCGCCATGTCGAGCAACCGATCGATGCCGAGGATCATCGCCACGCCTTCGCCGGGCAGACCAAAGTTGACAAGTAATCCGACAATGAGCGGCAACGATGCGCCGGGGACTCCTGCGACGGCGACTGCGCTCAGCACAGCGAGGAGAACGAGGGTTGCTTGCTGCGCTATGGATAAATCGATGCCGTAGATTTGGGCGACGAACAGGACAACACACCCTTCGTACAACGCGGTGCCGCTCATGTTCATCGTCGCACCGAGTGGCAGGACGAACCCAGCGGTGCTGGGCGAAATGCCCAGCTTATCTCGGCTCACTTGGATAGTGGTGGGGAGCGTGGCGTTGCTCGAACTGGTCGAAAATGCGGTGATGAGGATGGTGCGGATGGCGCGGAAGAAAATCACGGGAGATCGGCCCGCGCCAATCTTAAGCAATGCGGACATCACGATGAATAGTTGAAAGACCATCGCGACGAGCACGACTCCGACAAACCAAGCCAGCGACTGCAGAAATTCGAGGCCGAATTTTACAGTGACGCTAAATATCATGGCGGGCACAGCAATGGGGGCGAGCATCAAGGCCCAATGCACGATCCGCGTCATCACTTCGATGAGGGTCTCGAGTGATTCAGAAAGGGATTGTCTCCGTGATGTCGCCAGAGTAGTGCCCGCCATACCAAAAAGCAGGGCGAAGAGAATCATTGGCAACAGATCGAAGTCCACCACGCTGCGCAGAATATTGCGCGGCAAGAACATCTCGACGATGGAGTCGAAGCTCAGGCCGGTGAGTTGGGCCGCTTTTTCTTTCGCTTCGATGGCACCTTGTCCGAACTGCGCAAGCATCCGTTTTTGGGTGACTTCATCCAATCGGCTGCCGGGATCAACCAAGTTCATCAATACGAGACCGAGTACCACACCGACCGCCATGTTGATGGCAAAGATGAGGAAGGTCCAAGCGGCCATCTTGCCAAGTTTATCGAGTCGACCGAGTTGCAATACGCCCAATGCCAACGAAGCGAACACGAGCGGAACAACAACGAAAAACAACAGACGCAGAAAAACCTTGCCGATGGGGTCGAGCACTTGCACGGCAAGCCACTGGATTTGTTTATCTGTAGATGGAACGGCACTGCTCAACCAGCGCGCTAACAGACCCAACACGATGCCTATCACCAAACCCCAAAGGATGCGTGTGGCCAATCGATCTGTGGAAATGGAGGCTGAACCGGCGTTGCTGTTCATGAGATTGTTTTAACTGAAACTCCCGCCGCTTGCCATCGAATCGGCTGAACGAGAATCCGGCAATCAATAGAATGCACTATCACAATTGTTGTATTCGCAGTAGGGTAGCCGTACAGACCCTTGCCGACAAAATCGGAACCTACCGGAAAAATGATATTCAGAGGGTGAAGGCAAATTGTGAATAAGTCTTGAATCAAAACGGCAGCTTTGGTTGAATGGACGTTAAGGAGTCAATCGATGTTTGAGCAAAAAAAACACGGGCGGTGTATTCTCTTGTTGTTTCTACTGGGTGCTTTCCCATTGTTGCTTCTCAGTCAGAATCCGCCAGCGCCTCCCGGTGGGGGCGGAGCAGCTCCAGCAGTTGATCCCAATACAGGGCTGCCCATTGCCAATACAAACGCACCGCCTGCGAACACCAATGCACCAGGAGGCGGAACCAATGCGCCTACTGTACCGCGTTTGACTCAAGCAGACATTGAAGAAGCGATGCGAGTATTTCAGGATTTCGTCCGACTCACGCGCGAAAATGCAGAAAGGGGCGACCCGCTACATCAGCACAATTTGGGCGTCATTTATCTCCAAGGAATTGGAAGGCCATTGGATTTTCGCGAGGCATACAAATGGTTCAACAAGTCGGCACAGCAAAATTATCCCAATGCACAATTCAATCTGGCACTCTGCTTTGCCAATGGGATGGGCACGCAAAAAAGCAAAGTCGAGGCGTATCGCTGGTGGTCGTTGGCGGCATCGCATGGATTTGAAGGTGCAGCAATAGCGCGCGACAACATGGCGTTTTACCTCACTCGCGAAGAAATTGCGCAAGGCCAGCGTATGTCACGAGCGTTCATCGATGATTTTGAGTTGAAAGAGAAATACAAGCCGCGCCCCAAACTGAAAGCGCCTGAGCCAGCTCCAAAGTACACTGGCTCCACATCGAATCGCTTGCGACGCTAAACGCGTCACCAGCCTGTCCAAATAGATTCCTTCGCGGCAAATTTCTGCTGTAGGAATGCGCCCAATTGCAGCGCGATCGCAGCCGCAAACACGGCATCTTCATCGAGCAGTTCTAATTTCTGATCCGTGCTGTCGAGGCAAAGCATTCCAATCTCCCTGTCGCACCCGACTATCGGCGCGTAAATCCCTGTGTGAATGCTCATGCGCTGCACACACTCGGTTGGGTCGGCTTGATGCCAGATTGCCAGATTCTTCGAATCGAACGCGCGATGCATCAGCGTCTCGCTGACCGAGGGCTTGAGCGAGGGTTGGTGAGCCTTGAGCATGAGTCGTGAATCATTACTGTCGATTAGGAAAACCGATGCGCGCGAAATGCCCGGCATGACTTTCACCAAATGCTCGACTGCCAGAGTGCAAACGCCTGCCACGTCCGTTGCACTCGCCAATTTCAATGGAAATTCGACTAACCCTTTCAAAAGTGTCTGCGCTTTATGGGGGTTGGCCAATGCCGGCCACTCTCCGATATTCATCGAACACTCTCGCTCCACAAGCACCATGCCAATCGGTGATTTGATCGTGGAATAATAATTGGACATCTGATCGGCGTTACGATTCTCCGGCGCGAAGTAACGATAAGAAACCTCCTTGTACACAGGATAGAACTGTAGCAACGGCACATTCCCGCCTGCTGTTGAAGATTGTTGCGCGCCCGCTGTCTGGGCCAATTCTGGATTCGATTGCAGACCGCCGCCGATACTCACCTTCAAGCGGTAACTGCCAATCTCGATGATATCCGTCGTGCTAATCACCTTGAGGCCGCCAATATTCTCACCATTCAATTGCGTGCCATGAGAACTTTGCAAATCCTCAACCCAACATTTTCCCTGAGAAACCCAAATACGCGCATGAATTCGCGACACATTTAAGTCGCCGGTCAAATCCACATCGATTGGATGACTCTCATTCTTTCTCCCGATGAACGCTTCTTCTTTTGGAATGGAAAATCGCTTCGTTTCACCATTCTGTTCCACTTCAATCTGTATCCCGACACCCGTTTCAGCCGGTATTGATGGATTGATTTTCGGTGTTGGCGGTTTCGCCACCGGTGCTCGTTCCACCTTGGGCGCATCTTTTGGCCGCGGTGGGCCAAGACGCGCGAACAAAATTGAATCGCCAATCTTAATTCGATCCGCTGGCCGGATTACCAAGATCTTTTTCAGTGGCGAGCTATTGACCTGAGTGCCTTGCGAACTACCCAAGTCTTCAATCTTCAGAAAACCATTCTCCAACCACACGCGCGCATGAACCCGTGAAACGTTGCCATCGGGTGAAAGGTCCACATCGATTGGCCTATCGTCATTTGGCCTGCCAATGAATGCCTCAAGAGCATCGACCTGAATCGATCTTGATTCATCGCCGGTATTGACCGTGAATTGTATCATCCGTGCACAGAAACATAATGTGCCATCACTTGGTATGCACCGTTTATTTAGTCACGGCAAAATACTTGAGGATTCAAACAAAGGTGCGCTAACGTGCGAATCGTATTCGGGAACCCATCGATGCTACCAACCACGACAAGAGTCTACGTCCAAAAGGAGAACGGCGAAGTCGTCAGCGAATTTCTGGTCAATGAAGGTGAATATATCATCGGCCGTGACGATACGTGCACCATCCAAGTGCCCAGCGAATTCTCATCCCGTCAACACGCTCGACTTTTGGTGACCGTTAATTCGATTGAAATCGAAGATTTGGGCAGTTCAACAGGCACACTCGTTGACGGCAATCCCATCAGCAGCCGCGTGATTCTGCAGCCGAACCAACCCATCCAAATTGGTAACCTGTTCCTGAATTTTCACCGCGAACAGAATGATGGATTGACCGCAAACCAGCATCTTGGCGGAGGACGATTCACGCTCATCCGACAATTGGGTCGCGGCGGTCGCGGGGTAGTCTGGCTCGCTTGGGATCAGGAACTCGAAGAAAATATTGCCATCAAACGATTGCCTCCCGAATTGGCAGCCGATGAAATCGCCCTCAGCGACCTCAAACGCGAAGTCCAAAAGAGTCGCAAAATCAGCCACCCACACGTCGTCCGCATCCACGACTTCATCCAGCCCGTCGGCGAGCAGCCGCTCATCAGTATGGAATTCATCGACGGCTCCGATTTAGGCGTCATGCGACACTCCAGACCCCACCAGATTTTCACTTGGCTGGAGTTAGCTCCCATCGTCCTCCAACTTTGCGACGCTCTTGATCACGCACACCGGCAGCTCATCATTCATCGCGATCTCAAGCCGGCGAACATGATGCTCACGCGCGAAGGCCAACTCAAACTCGCCGACTTTGGCATCGCAGCCAGCATGGTCGATTCACGGGGACGAGCGGCTACTGAGTCCGACGCCAGCGGCACAATGGTCTATATGAGCCCACAACAAATGCGCGGCGAGACCCCATCGCCTACAGACGACATCTACGCGCTCGGATCCTCACTCTACGAATTGCTCACTTCCAAACCGCCTTTTTACAGCGGAGATATTTTCGCTCAAGTTAAGTCCGAGCCACCGGTGCCCATCGCCGATCGCCTCGCAGAATTCAATCTCCCCAACACCGTCCCGCCGCACATCGCAGAGATTATCCAATCCTGTCTGGCGAAGAAACCGTTGGATCGCCCGCAATCTGCAAAGCAGATTCGCAACTGGATAAAGGCCGGCAGCGCCACATCAATCAACACGAACCGAGTTCCCACATCCGTTTCGGCTTTGGAAATCATCGCACCGGATTGGATGAAGTCTCTTGCCAATAGCATCCCGCTACATCAACGCGACCATGCCTTCGTTGCCGCCATTGTCGTCGCTTGGCTGGGATTGGAATCAATCATCTCTTTGTTCAGCGGCATGAACAATTTTCTCGGCAGTTTCAAGGAACACATCATCCTTCGCTTTCCCTTTCTCTAAACAGGGAATTGATCCTGAGAGTTCCGTGACAACCGCGAAGGGTGAATAAAGATGGTACGCGCTGAAGGGATTGAACCTCCGACCCCATCCGTGTGAAGGATATGCTCTACCACTGAGCTAAGCGCGCAATCAGGAGGCCGTAACTTAGACCTCCAAACCGACTTTTCAAGAGATTGTTTCTAGCTTCCGTTCGCGGTGCAAAATCGTGTTCCTTTGCGCCCAAGCCGGATTCGCTTGCGGATGATCCAAGTTAAAGTGCAAACCGCGGCTTTCTTCCCGTTGCAACGCTGAGTGGATGATCATCTCCGCGACGGTGACGATGTTGCGCAACTCCAACAAATCGCCTGTCACAACGAAGTCCCAGTAATACTGCTGGATTTCGTCTTGAAGGTTTTCAATCCGCTTGCGCGCACGCATCAGTCGCTTCGTCGTCCTAACAATTCCGACATAATCCCACATGCAACGGCGGATCTCATCCCAGTTATGCGACACCACCACCAACTCATCGGGATCCTGCGCTCTGCCGCGCTGCCAGGCGGGAATCACTGCTTCAGATCGTTCAATCGGGTTCTTGCGCAGCCATTCTGCCGCGCGATGAGCACAAACAAGCCCTTCCAAAAGCGAGTTGCTTGCCAGCCGATTAGCTCCATGCAAACCCGTGCAGGCCACTTCGCCCACTGCCAATAAACCCTCGATGTCTGTAACCCCATCTACA
Source organism: Akkermansia muciniphila (assembly GCA_945903605.1). GTDB lineage: Bacteria > Verrucomicrobiota > Verrucomicrobiia > Limisphaerales > UBA1100 > CAMDOH01. Next base: position 28,950 of record CAMDOH010000021.1, on the reverse strand, counting down.
TTCGCAAGCACGCCACCACACTGATAATGCGCTGCGGGCACCACGGGAATCTGCTCGCGCGCGATGTCGATCCCGAGCCGCAGACAAGTCGCATACACATTGGGAAATCGCTCGATCAGAAAAGCCGCCGACTTGTGCGTCACATCCAAACAAATATTATCAGCACCCGTTCGTTTCATCTCGCTGTCAATCGCGCGCGCAACAATGTCGCGCGGCGCAAGCGACTCCATCGGATGCACACCCTTCATGAACGGTACGCCTTCGACGTTTTTGAGGATTCCACCCTCGCCACGAATCGCCTCGGTGATCAGAAACGATTTAGCCTTGCGATTAAACAGGCAGGTGGGATGGAACTGAATGAACTCCATGTTCGCAATCGACGCACCTGCGCGGTAAGCCATCGCCACTCCGTCGCCTGTGGCCACATCCGGATTCGTCGTGTACAAATACACTTTCCCGCAACCACCGGTCGCCAGCAGCGTCACCGGCGCCGCGAAAGTACGGACCTGCCCAGCGTTCTTATCGAGCACATACACGCCGAGGCATTTGTTGACATCGGCGATCCCCAGTTTCTGCGTCGTGATCAGATCGATCGCAAAATGATTTTCAAAGAAATGTATATTGGGATGACTGGCCACCGCCGCCAGCAATGCACGCTGGATCTCACGACCTGTAGCATCCTTTGCATGAAGCACACGACGTCGCGAATGGCCGCCCTCCCTGCCAAGATCGTAGTGGCGCTCACCATCGGCTGATTCACCTTCCTCTTCGCTAAATCTCATCCCGAGATTGACCAATTCATCCACACGCGCCGGCCCTTCGCCGATAATTGTCCGCACCACAGCTTCGTCGCATAACCCGGCACCAGCCGCGAGCGTGTCGCGTACATGCAATTCGGCAGAATCATCCGATCCTGTCACAGCAGCGATCCCGCCTTGGGCATACATCGTGTTCGTCTCATCACGACTCGTCTTGCAAAGAATGGCCACCCTGCCCTGTTGCACCGCTTTGAGTGCGAAACTCAAACCAGCGATTCCGCTTCCGATGACAATGAAATCAAAACGGTTCATTCAAAGTCGTGCATTATCAATCAGGCGCGTCTTGCCGATGAAAACCGCGAGCGCGATCCGATCCCCGCGTTGAGCCTTTCGTACTGGCAGCAATGTGACCTCATCAAAGAATTCAATGTAATCCACGCGAGCATCCTTCTGCTGTTCGAGGAACAGTTTCAGTCGATGTTTCAAACCGCGCAAGCCTTCCGTCGGAATGCCGCCGCTGGATTGATGCACAGTTTGGCGTGCCTTTTTGATGCAGTGCCACAAGGAGCGCGCTTGTGTTCGCAATGAACCGTGCAAATGGGTATTTCGTGAACTCATCGCAAGCCCATCCACTTCTCGCAGCGTTGGCGCCACAACAATCCTGATTGGGTAATTCAAATCGCGGACCATTTGCTGGATGAGAGTGGCCTGTTGAAAATCTTTCTCGCCGAAAACAGCAATGTCCGGACGAACCAGGTTAAACAGTTTGGAGACGATCGTTAGAACTGCGGAAAAATGTCCCGGACGCGACGCCCCTTCCATCGGTAGCGAGAGCCGGTTTTCAGTCACCTGTGTACTGTCTTTCTCCCCGTACATCTCAGCAACGGTTGGAATGAAGACATAATCAACGCCCGCATCTGCGCACATTCTTAAATCGTCTTTGACGGGGTTCGGATATTTCTGAAAATCCCGCAGGTCGTTGAATTGAGTCGGATTGACGAAAAGACTCACGACTACGATTCCCTGCGCGCCGCAGAGTTTTCGCGCACGGCCAATCAAACTCAGATGCCCTGCATGCAGCGCGCCCATCGTCGGAACGAATGACACACGCAGTCCTTCCTTCGCCCAGCACTTCGCGAGGGACTGCATTGTTTTTACTCGCCGGATTTTTTTCATCCCAAAATCCTCAGACAAAACCGCGATCGTTCATTGCCAAGAGTGTACTAAATGAAACAAGCCGCGATCGCTCGCGGCCTGTTCAGATTTACTCATGTCACTCAGCTCTTGAGCGGCATCCACTGTGGCATTTCATTCGCGCAAGGCTGGTTGATCGGCGCATCAGGCTGAGTAGAATTCGGCACCGTCAGCTTGTTCTCGAGCAGATACGCCTCCACTTGTTCGCCGCTGACATCCGCGAGCATGACACCAGCAATCTCGACACACGGCTGCATCATCTGGCCCGTCTTCTCAATCATCTCCTGACGTTGAGCCGGATCATTGATGATGTCGCGGTCTTCAAATGGAAGTTCGTATTTATTCAGGACGGCACGCACTCCCTGACTCCAACCACAGTGCGGCTTCATGTAGGCGATAATTTTCGGCTTGCTCATAAACGAAGAGACGCTGCCACAGTACCGTGGCCGGCGACAACTCTTTCTTTACGCCTTGAATTCATCTGCGCGTGGCGGCTTTACTCACACTCGATGTCGTTGCGAATCCTCGTTGCACCGGACAAATACAAAGGCACCCTTTCAGCGCATGAAGCCGCACGAGCCATCGCCAGAGGTTGGCGCGCCGCGCGTCCTGATGATCGCATCACGCGATTTCCCATTTGCGATGGCGGCGATGGTTTCGGCGATACCATGGCCCGACTCCTCAATGCTAAGTGCGAAAATGCGAAGACAGTCGACGCCGCTGATCGTCCTTGCACCAGCCGCTGGTGGTGGGCGTCAAAAACCAAGACAGCGCTCATCGAATCAGCCAATGTGATTGGTTTGGCAATGTTGCCATCAGGCAAACATCACCCATTCGACCTCGATACTTTTGGACTCGGTCGCGTCATGATCGCCGCTTCTGCAAAAGGTGCGAGCCGCTGCATTCTCGGCATTGGCGGCAGTGCTACCAATGATGGCGGATTTGGAATGGCTCGTGCGATAGGCTGGGTGTTTTGCGACATCAACGGAAACCCGATCGATCGTTGGACACAACTTCACCGGCTCGCAAAAGTACTGCCACCCAAAAAACGCCGTCTCTTTCGGAATCTCACCGTCGCCGTGGACGTGCAGAATCAATTATTAGGAGCCAAGGGTTGCTCGCGCATTTATGGCCCTCAAAAAGGACTGAAGTTTTCTGATATGCCTGCTGCTGAAAAGAATCTGCGCCAGCTTGCGCGCGTGATGAAACGACAATACGGAATGGATTACTCCATTGTCCCGGGTGCGGGCGCCGCAGGCGGGCTTGGTTTTGGTTTGCTTGCATTTGCCAACGCAAAGATGACTTCCGGCTTCAATCTGTTCGCTCTGCACTCCCATCTTTCTCAAGAACTGCGACACACCGACCTCGTCATCACGGGCGAGGGGGCGCTGGATAATTCCACCTTGATGGGGAAAGGCGTCGGAGCTTTGGCGCAATTATGTCAGAAATCTCAATTGCGCTGCATCGGACTTGCAGGGCGGATCGAAAACCGTCGCCGACTGAAAGCATTGTTCGAGCGCTGTCATTCGATGCTGGAAATCACCACGGAAAAGAATGCGTTGCGCGAACCCGCGCGCTGGCTTGAGCAAGCAGCGAGAAATGTGGCTATCGAAATTCGACCGAGCTGATGGCAGCGGCTTGCAGAACGCCTTTGCCGAAATAGGTGCTGGTGACCCCCACTTGTCCATTGGCCCAACTATCAATCGTCAGATTCAGTTTACCGCCGCCGTGCAATGTGATGAACGCTTTCAACGGTGGCAATGCTGTGGCGGCAGACGCAGCAAATTTTATGACGCCCACTTTTTCGAATGGAACCGGAAACTCGCCGAGTGAGGATTTGAAATTGAGGCGACCTTCGCGGATGGAAATGATGGATCCCGAAAGGCTGTCTTCATTGGCCAGCCGGATATAATCCTCCTTCGGGTTTGGCGAGGCGGGTTCACCATCAGTCGGCAACCGGCCATTCCATTCGCGAACTCGAAACTGACTGATTTTAATCGGCTGTGTGAAGCCGGTGAATTGGATCCCTTTGCCGGTGCCTGGAAATTCGCGCACATCGCGCCATTGCCGAACGAGCACTCCATCGGCAAGCAACGCAATGGACTTTTGATTTCGATTGCACCGGATTGAAATGTGGGAGCTGAGTTTAGGCAGGCCAATCTGTGTCTGAGCATTGCCGATATTGGATGTTTGAAGCGCGTCACCGTCACGGTCGTAGCGGTTCAGATACACATAATTTTGGCTGATCTGCATGGTGTAACCATTCATTTGACCGGAGGAATTCACTCGATCGCAATAAAAAGCCACAGTCAGATTCGGGTTGTCGCGCCATGCCAGTTCAAATTCGATCTCGGATATGTCCGGCAGATTTACATCACGGCCAATGTTTCCACCCTTGCCGTTGGCGACGAGTGCGCCTTGTTGCAGCGTCCATCCAACTGTATCCAAAACGACCTCTGCTTCCTTGATCACATCGGCGCGCTTGAATTTGATCGTGGCTTTATGTCCCGGCTCAAATTGCTTCACAGCGGCAATGAGTTCATCGCGCTTCTCATATTTCTTGCCCTGAAATTCTGTCACGATATCGCCCACCATCAATCCGGCTTTCTCGGCGGCCCCCCCTTCGACAACTCGCTCGACTTGCACGCCGCCAATTTCTGCTCCTTCAACACTGAGTTGAACTCCCATCAATGCAGAGCCCCATCCCTTTAATGTGTCCGGCCCTTCAAAGATGATTTTGGAAGACGATATGGGAATCAGCACGCGCACCGCTGTTCGTGGCATTGAAAGTTTGCCGCCGAACCATGTCTCGACGTGGATTTTCTCGGCGTCCAACTCAGCGGATTGAATCGGGATTTCGTCGCCGTTGATGAGTTTGACCTGCAACATCTGACGACGAGCGGTCAATGACGGCACATCACGCAGGGTCAATTTGTAGACACTCGCTGACGAAACGAAGAACGGAACTCGAGCCGCTGGATGCTGCAATTGATAACCTTCCTTTGGATCAATTCCCAGAAACCGCCCAGTCAATAAATCCCCATTGGTCATCAACAGAGTGGTGTTGATCCCCGTAGTGTTAGTAGAAACAGATGCCTGTCCGAACGCGAGGGGAACGACGGCAACGATTGCGAGGATGGTCAGAAATTGATTCATATCATTTCAGGCAACGCCTAACTCCGGACGTTAGCGCATGAACTAGACAAAGCAACCACGGGTCACTGGAACTTATTCGGAGTCCCGAGTCGGTTCACAGTGAGATGAAAATCGCCCTTGAAGATTTTGCCGTCGGCCGTATCGAGATTGTAGCGCAGGGTCATCGACATGACCGGCTGTATTCCAGGAATCTCGAGAAACACGCTCCGTCCATCGGCCAGCAGTTTCGCGGATTTGATCGTCACCGCATCGCGCCCTTGCACCGCTGGATCCTTCACGGACCAATCCTTGGAACCATACTCTTTTGCCCAACGATAATTCCACTGCTCGGCCGACCAATTGTCCGGATCGTTTGCCGTATCCCGATCAATCGGTTTGCTAAAAGTGAGTTTGATCCCGTTCGAATGGACAGCCAGTCCGACTGGCAAGGGTGTTGTTTCGCCAGTGAAACGCACACGCTGCAAACAGCCATCGGCAACGGCGGCAGTCTGCCAGCCATTCAGCCCACTCACATAAAGATGTCCGTCTTTGGGATGAAAGCGCCCGCGCATCGCGCCCGAAAGAAATTTTCCGGGCAATTGCACAACTCCGCCTTGTGCACCGGAAAGTTCATCGCGCACCACAAGCATCATCGTGCAGCGACCGTACGAAAGATGGATCATTTGTCCGGCCAAGGCTCCCCAACTGTCGCGAGGAACCCAAACTTGGCCACCCGCAGAATTATCCACCGTCCTCGGAATCCAGCACAGCGGTTTGTCATAATCCGTCGGTTCGACAGGTCGTTTGTGCATCGGCATGTAGCCGTAAAATCCGCCGGAACGAATCTGATCCAGTCGCGTTTCCGGAACCCAATTGCCCTGTTGATCGGCGACTGTGATCGTCCCATCTGGCCCGAGTCCCATTCCGTTTGGGTTTCTGAATCCAGTGGCGACCACATCAATTCCTTTTCCGTTTCGCGGCACTTTCAAAAGCACCCCACCATGCGGCGTGTCTTCGGCGCAGCGGACGAAGTAGAAATTGCCCGATGCGTCCGTCTCCAAACTCGTCGCGTAGGAATGGCCGCCGCCAGCAATCATGATCTCATTGTTGAAGTTCTCGTAGAAATCGGCTTCGCCATCCCCATTACGATCGTGAAGAATGGTGATCTGGTCACGCCCCAACACATGCGCTTTGCCATCGACAACTTTTAAGCCGAGCGGCTGATACAGTCCCGTGGCAAATCGCTGCCAGGCGATTCGCTCCAACCGCGCGTCAACACCCCGTGCAAGCCAGACATCTCCATGGATCGTCCCCACCAAAGCGTCGCCATTTGCTAGAAAATCGTGGCCGCCCACAAACAGGTTTGCCTTCCATTGGTTCGTCACAGGAAGAGTCACCGTATCAATTGCAAAACCGTTCACAGCCGACCCCAATGTCCCGCGCGTCACCAACGGCTCGCCCCATCGACGGATTCCCGGCTCGATCCGTTTGACCAAATCCGCAGGTGCCGGCGATGCCTTCACCATCGCAGCAAATCCGTCCAGATTCGCAGGTGGTCCTTTCCAAAAAAAGAATTTTAGCCGAACCGATTCCGCGTGTGGATCAATGACAAAGCGCAAGGCTGAATCGATTACTTGAACTTTACCCACACCCACATGCGCAACCGAGAGAATGAACCCCTTCGACTTGAAATTGTTCAACGCGACACCGTCGAGTGTTTCAGAAATCAGTTCGCTCCCCGGTTCATCGCACAATTCAATCGTCATCGTTTTGTCAGAGGCCGCCACTTCCAACTCACGCGTGATGACTTCGTGCTTCCCAGCTTTCTCAAGCCACGGCGAATCGAGCACACGCACACCGTTCACCGTGTATTCCAGCGTCACGCGATTCCCTTGCAAATGAAGCCCCGAATAACGTGCCCAATCGCGTGGCAAAGGCCCGAACTTCACAGCACGCGGATCCTCAAAAACGCCACCCTTCGCCCAGCCCGGACGCGAACGAGTTGCGAAGGTTGTCGTCCCCACTGGAACTAATGGCCGGATGAGACCGAATCGAGCGGGATCGGTTTTTAAGAATCCACCGACCCAACCCGAATTCATCCGCAACAAATCCGTGTCGAAACAAACTGTTCCCTCGCCGATCTCACCGATTCGAATCGCGATTCCTTTCGAAGTGTGCTGGCGCGCGGTTGCGATATTGCCGGTGAGAAACGGGCCTTTGTCCGTCTTTGCCCAGCGGTCATCCACCCAATCGCCTTCCGTCTGCAACGTCGGATCATTCGTTGGATTTTTGTGGATGGGTTGCAAGATCAACGGCGCTTGTTCAGGCAACGATTCAAATTCCCAATAACCCAATGTGGACGCATCGGCTTTTGGCGCTGTCTCAGCTTTTCCAACCGGCGGATGGATCCCGCGACGAATCATCACCTCGTCAATCAATCCTGCAAAACCAATCCCGCCTTCGACCAGTCTGCCGATGGCCAATCCACCGTCCACAGCTTGCGTGCCTTTCGTTTTCACCGGCTGATTGGCGACTTGCTTACCGTCCATGAACAGCCGAATTCGAGCAGCCTCAACAGTCATCGCCACATGATGCCATTGATCATCACAAACGTTCGCCTCCGATCGGACGTGATCAGGCACCATCCCCGGCAGATACCCCGTCAGTTGCCCGCTCCCCGCAAAAGTAAAAAGCTCCCAGTGTCGCCCCGAAGATTTCGCATCACTGGCAACAATGATGTTGTAATTGTCCTTTCGAGAAATCTTCACCCATGCCTCGATCGTGATCGGTGCCTGACGATATTCCGCCTTTCCCTGAAGCAAGATTCCGCCGGCTTGTGCGTTGAGTGCTTTGCCGAATTTACCCGCAGCTAGCGCCGATGTTTTTTCTGGCAAAGAAGCGGGCGGCGGACTGGGATCCTCAGCCCGATCCATCTGATAAACCAATCGTCCAGCGCACCAAGCAGCCGCGCGCCGTATCATTTCGCGAGTTTCAAAAGCGTCGTAAGTTTTTTCACTGTGTCCGAGCAGTGTTTGATAAACACGGCCTTTGCCGACGGAATACGACCAGGCCAGCGGTTCTTCGCGTCCGGTCACTTTCGACCTCGCTTTGGCCAAAGGCTGAATGGGTTCATCGCCGTGTTGGTTGAAATACAATTCGTCCTCCACAATAAATTTATCCAGCCCTGCGCTGATCGGATTCTTTTCAGAAGTGAATTCCACCGTGAAAGACCCAAATGAATCGTGGCCGCTGGCGGGCATTTTTCCAGCAGGCTGATGATTCCAAACCCGACGGACTAACTGCCTGTATTCCGGCCAGTCTGAAGCCGCTGCATTCGGCAGCGAAAAATGAAAAGCGCCATTGGCGAAATGCACCAGCAACAAACCGCCACCGCCTTGGACGTAATCCCAGAACGCCTTTCGCGATTGTGGACTCAAGCCACGCGGGTCATGCCAATTTGCGTAATTCTGCAGGATCAACTGGTAGGACTTGAGATCTTTGCGAGCCAAATCCTCGATATCGCCGCTCACTTCCACACGCATCCGTGCATCGCGTTCCAACGCCGAGCGAATCCGTGGAGTGGTCTTTTCCCAATTGTGCCAGCGATGAGCCTCGTTCCCCGCGAACATCAGCACGCGGATCGCCTCATCATCCAGCTTGGCCGGTTGCGATCCGACCACGTGGGTCAATGCACGAGCAACCGAATCGCGCTCATGATATTTCGACTGCACACCAGCAACGGGGACATCCGCCTTCGCAGTCCACGCGATCGCATTCAGAATAGTGCGCCGGAAAGAATCGTTCTTCCAATTGTCGTAGAAATGGCCACAGGTCGTCCCGAATCCGCGTCCACCATCGGCTCTCTCGACTGCCCAGCCCACGACGTTTCCATTGGCGGCGCGGCCACCGAGTTCAGGCACGGACAGCAGTGGTTTCAAACGTGAGTCTGCTTCGTTAAAACGCAGATTGTAGTAAAATTCCTCGCGCATCTTGAAAGGCGCGACGCCGTTTAGAACCGGATGAGAACGATTGGACAACTGCACCTCCGCATCCAAAGTCTTGATCGCCGAATACCATTTCTTCTTCCCATCCTCTTCCCAATCGAAGTAACCACCGGCCCAATCCAGTATCTTCTCAGAAAGTGAATCTGGCGCGAACGTGGAAAAATGGATGAGCACCAGACCGCAACCGCGCTTCATGAGTTTGTCGACTTGGGCAACGCGAGCAGCGTTTTCCAAATGCAATGCCTCGGTGTAGGCATCTCCATCGCGTCCGTCTGAGATCACAACGATGGTGTCAGCGCCATCAAACACCCGCTCATCGGCAGGCCAGCCATCGCGATGAAATTCGACAGCGAGACGGTTGCTGATGCTGGAATTGTCGAGCGCGACTTTCAGCAGTTTCACTGACCACGGATAATCATGAACGCGATTGCCTTCGGGACCGTGACTTTTCTTGCCCGCGATGAGCAGCACCTTTCTCGGCGCATCGGCTCCCTCGCATTGCAGAATCACGACCAATGAGAAAATGAATCCTACGATGATTGAGCGCATTTGAGTGTGTCAGTTTGTGGTCTGTGATTGTGAAAGCTGGCCAGCCTTGATGACGCCACCCTGCATCACGGCCAGAAATCGCCGGCGATCTTCCAGGATTGAAATGTCCTCCAGTACGTCGCCATCGACCACGAGTATATCGGCAAGCTTACCTGCTTCCAACGTCCCGAATTCGTGGCCGCGGCCAAGAATTTCCGCACCTGATTTGGTTGCACATCGAATGGCTTCCAAAGGAGTGAACCCGACATGGCGGACGAAGAACGAAATTTCGCGCGCATAATCGCCGTGCGGGTTCCAAGCGAACCCGTAGTCACCACCCAATCCGATCCTTCCACCCGCGCGCAGGATTTTGAGGGCTGATGCCGCACCGCCTTCGAGGGTTTCTTTGTGCCCGTCAATCACGGCTTGTGACATGCCAAATTCGGGGCCGCGATCAATGCTCGCCTTCTCAAAATAAAGTGCGGGCACACACGGCACATCGCGTTTCAAAAGTAATTCGAGTCCTTCGTCGTCGATGAAAGTTCCGTGCTCAATGGAGTCGTATCCAGCGCGCAGTGCATTCTTGATCCCTTCAGTCGCGCGGCAATGGCCGGTGACTTTCAATTTGTGATTGTGTGCAGTTTGCACGACTGCATTCATCTCATCGAAGTTCATGCAGAGCGTGTGATGATCGTTTGTATCCGGCCAAGCGGCGTCACCTGTCGGATAGGTTTTTACCCATTCGACGCCGTCTTTCACCAAGGCGCGGACAGCGCGGCGAGCGTCCTCAATCCCGTTGATGGTAAAGACCAATCCTTCCATGCCGATCTTTCGGTATTCGGGATTCCAATCCATCAACCCTCCGGCTGAACAGATTTCCCGGCCTGATGCAGCGAGGCGAGGCCCGGGAATCAAATCATTTTCAATGGCCAGCTTCAGCCAGACATCGATATTGAACAGGCAACCACCCGAACGCGCCGCTGTGTAGCCACATTCGAGTGCGAGCTTGGCGTTGACCGCGGCGAGAATGGAGACGTACTCCACAGGATATTTGATGTCCAAATCCTCCAGCTTCTCCACGTTGAAATAGGTGGCGTGATAGTGCGCCTCCACCAGGCCGGGCATGATGGTGCCCCCTTTGGCATCGATACGATTTGTGGTTGGAGAAACTGCGGGGGCTGCAGCGGCTGGCCCGACAAATTGGATTCGGCCATCGCCAATAATCACTGTCGCATCGCGCAGCGAAGGGCCGCCATTACCATCGATCAGATTTCCGTTGGTGATCACCAATTGACCTGTGGCGTGTTTCATCGAGTGTTGGCAGTGACGGGCTGCAATGTTCAATGAGGTCCAATCATGTGTCAACCACAAGGCGGAAAGGCAACCGAACAGCAATCATCTCGATGCGCATAACTCGAGTTTGAGTTCATTGAATTGTTTTGCTCCCCTGTCGCCGGTGACGAGGGTAACGAAAGCATTCCGGTTCATTGGCTGCAGCATCCTTATCACGTTTTTCAATCTCGTCGCGCAGCCCGCCACCAACTCTGCACCGCCTTGGCGCATCGAATCAACAGGGCCAAAAGGCGAAATCCAATTTGATTTGAACACGCATGTGGCCGTGGGCACTGGAGGCGTTCGCATTCGTTACGCGCCAAATGGAATTATCGAATCGGACATCACTTCCGATCGAGCGCGATTGAATCAAAAAACCGGCGAAACGGTGGCCGAGGGGGACGTCGTCTTGCGACGTGAAGGCGAGATTTGGAAAAGCCAGCGAATCGAATACAACTTCAACACGCGCGCCATCAAGTCTGCGGATTTTCGTTCACGAACCCAAAGTGTTTTGATATCCGGCAAAGGAATCACCAGCGAATTGATCAGCGGGGGCACAAACCTAGTTTACTCGACTAAGTCAGCTGTGTTCACGGCCGACGACTATTCAGACCCGACTGTCGTGATCAAGGCACGGGAGATCATCATCGTGCCCGAGAAACACATCGATTTCAAAAATGTATCGGTTCACGCTGGCAAATTGCCACTCCTTTACCTGCCCGGTTACCGCCACTATATCGGCACTCAATTACCGGACATTGAACTTCGTCCGGGCTCACGTGGTTCATGGGGCCAATTCCTGCTCGGCAAATACAATTTTTCCGCAACAACCAATTATCAAGCTGGGTTTAATCTGGATTACCGAACGAAGCGCGGATTTGCTTTTGGCCCGGAAGGAACCTATCAGCTCGGGCATCTGGGCAGCGGCCAGTTTGAATGGTACCACGCCTTCGACAATGAGCCGGGAACAAACTCGCTCGGCGGAACGATCAAAGACAATCGGGATCTGTTCCGGTTTTCGCACCGACTCAACAGCTCGACTAACTTCTTGATCCTGGCGAGTGCAAACTACGAGTCTGACGAATATCTACGAAGAGATTTTTATCAGGGTGATTATCAGGCCAATCTTCAGTCCAGATCCTTTCTGGAGATGACACGATATTCGGAAAACGCCTCCTTGAGTCTCTACGCCCAGCCTCGGCTGAACAATTTCTACGACACGGTGGAGAGATTGCCGGATTTGAAATGGACCGGCCTTCGCCGACAAATTGGTGAAACCCCTCTGTACTACGAATCGGAATCCTCGGCCGGTTATTATCGGAGAAAGTTTGATTACGGCTCGGAAGCTTATTTCGCGGGTACAAGAGCCGATACGTACCACCAGATCCTCATGCCGCAAAACTACGGTGGCTGGCTGAATGTGACACCTCGAATCGGCGGGCGCGCCACGTATTATGGCGAGGCCGAAGGCTCCGGCACAACCACTGGGGAGTCGGGCAGATTCGTTTTCAATACCGGCGCGGAGTTTTCAACAAAAACATCGCGTGTTTTTCCCGACATCAAAAACAACCTCTTCGACATGGATGGAATGCGTCACATCATCGAGCCATCCGTGAATTATGCGTTTGTGCCCAAGCCTAATAAACGACCATCGGAACTTCCCCAATTCGATTACGTTTTCACATCACCGCGTCTGCTTCCGATCGAATATCCGGACTACAATGCGATCGACCAAATTGACACGCAGAATGTTGTCCGCCTCTCGTTGCGAAATCGTTTACAGACCAAACGAAATGGAACTATCGAAGATTTCCTCGACTGGGTTGCTTACACAGATGTGAGGTTGAATCCTGAAGATGGACAGGGGAATATAGCCGACCTGTTTTCAGAACTTCAATTCAGGCCGCGTAACTGGGTTAATATTTCATCGGAGTTGCGGTACGATGTCGACGACGAGATTCTGCGATTGCTGAACAACTCCGTTTCATTCACACCGAAATCCGACTGGCGCTACACAGTGGGCCAATATCTCTACCTCGCTCAACCAAGCGTCGCCATAGCTGACCGCACGAGTAGCATCTACAGTTCCATCGATTACAAGATCAACGAAAACTGGTCGCTCCGCGCCAGTCATTATTACGACGCAAAAGACGGCCATTTTGCTGATCAGTCTTACATGCTTTTTCGAGACATGCGCAGTTGGACGGCTTATCTCGCTGTCCGTTTTCTGAAAAATACTGGTGGCCGGGATGACGACTTCCAGATCTCTTTCAACTATTCCTTGAAGGCATTCCCTCGAGGAAGATCCAGCAGCTCCATCAACGATCCTTTGCGGCAATCGTCGCGATAATCGGACGGTGATCGGAGGCCAACCCGAACTTCTCACTTGAGAAAACTATCGTCTTCTCCCGAATCAAGTCTTTTGCCATCCCGGGGGACACAAGAAAGTAATCATACCGATTCTCAGACTTTTTCGCTGCATAGTAGTATGTCCAATCTGCCCCATTCCCATTCTCTTTGTTACAAGCCAGCGGCTTCAAATCCGTCAATGTCGGTTTGCCTCCTGTAACCACTCTTTTGACAGATGGGGAGTCAGGAGAATCGTTCAAATCTCCAACAATCATCAGATTCAAATCGGGATTTTTACCCAGCCTCTGATCAATGATGTTGCGCAATAATCGTGCCTCATGAAGGCGCATTACATCACAGTCCGCGTGCGGAACTGTCCGTTTTGATTTCAGATGCACGTTGATCAATGTGAATTCATAACCCGAATCTGACTTGAATTGAGTCTCATCAAAACCGCGAGAAACCCAGAGCCGTTGAGTACCGATAAGATACGAAACATTCGTGTGCGCCACGCTCCGCACGACAGGAATCCGGCTCAACATGGCGAGTTGAATAGCTTTGTCATGGCCGTATAAAACTTTTGCGATGGGATAATCGATTCCGCCATCTTTCAATCGACTTCGCAATTCAGCGAGACCCTTTGCCCCACCCATTTCCTGGAACGCGATCACATCCGCATTCAACTCGACCAAATTGCGAACTAAAGCCTTCCTCGATTCCTCGGATTTGATTTTCCGAGTGCCCACTGGGTCGATGAGATAATTCTTTACGTTGTATGAAACCACGGTGAACGGTTTATCGGCAGACCACGCATTGAGAGTCAGAAAAGCGAAAGCCGCCACGACCATTGAGAAGATCGATCGCAGATGCTGGCCGTCACAGAAATGCTTTTGCATGAAACTAGGATTGAGCTATAGACAACATCCGATGAAAGAAAAGCAGCCAGCAAGTCTATTCGACCAGCAGAACGAGCGCGATCACCGCGACCTGCGGATCGACAAGGTCGGCGTGCGCGGACTGCTGCATCCAATCCAGATTCGCGACAAGGCGCACGAGTTTCAATACACAGTGGCCACGATTGGTATGTACGTTGACCTGCCAAAGGAATTCAAAGGGACGCACATGAGCCGTTTCATCGAAGTGCTAAACGCGCATGGCAACACCATTCACGTGGACAAAATCCCAACGATCCTTCAGGCCATGCAAAGCAAACTCCAGTCGCACACCGCGCATCTGGAAATGGAGTTCCCATTCTTCCTCGAAAAGCGCGCGCCCATCACCGGCAGCCAGAGTCTCATGAATTATGTGGCTCGTTTTGACGCCACAGCGAATGGAACGGAGATCGATTTTCTGCTCGAGGTGCGAGTGGACGTCACCACACTTTGCCCCTGTTCCAAAGCCATCAGCGAACAAGGAGCACATAACCAACGCGGCCAAGTCACCGTGCAACTCCGTTCGGCGGAAACTTTCTGGATAGAAGACCTCATTGCATTGGTGGAGAAATCCGCCAGTTGCGAACTGTACGCATTACTCAAACGACCGGATGAAAAGGCCGTCACCGAACGAGCCTACGAGAATCCTGTATTTGTCGAGGACCTCGTCCGCAATGTGGCCCAGCGACTGAACGCCATTTCCCATGTCAACTGGTACAAAGTAGAGGCCGAAAACTTCGAGAGCATCCACAACCACAACGCCTACGCCTGCATCGAAAAGGGCTGAGCCTGTCATTCGGACACCCCAATAAATCCATCAAAAGATTTTGGTGGAATTATTCCGCGCCTCCATTATATTGCGCGACTCATTCGGCCATGAGAGACCCAGACCGATGATAAGAAACGCGTTTCACATTTAACGGCACAGTGAATAAAAGCAAAAAAACAAAGCCAGCCACAGCGGAAAAAGCGGCCAAGCTGCCTGCCAAACCGAAAGCCGCGAAGGTCGTCAATCGAGCTCCCCAAAAAGTGAAGCAAGCAACGGCCGCCTCCATTCTTGGATTCACACCCAAGAAAGACGCCGGCTTCACCCCTGGTCGAAACGTGAAGATCAAAACACAATGGCAGGGTTACTATCGAAACCTGCTGGATCTCCGCACACGACTGCTCGCCCAGATGAGCGGACTCGCAAAGGACTCAGCTGAGGAAATGAGTTCCTACAGCCTGCACATGGCCGATTCGGGCACGGATAATTTTGACCGCGATTTTGCCCTAAGCCTGCTCTCCAGCGATCAGGACGCGATTTACGAAATCGAAGACGCACTCAAGCGCATTGAAAAAACCACCTTCGGCATCTGTGAATCGACCGAAAAGCCCATCCCGAAGGCTCGGTTGGACGCGATTCCGTGGACCCGATACACGGTTGAAGCCCAAGCGTTGCTCGAAAAGAATGGCGCTGTGACCAGCCGTAAACTTGGAAGTCTTGGCACGATCGACGACACTGTCGCCGCCGATTCAGACGATTCCGAACCCGACCTGAAACCCACCAAATCCAACGATTGATATGGCCCGCGAAGTTGTCACCATCGAATGCACCGAAGCTCGCAAGGAAGGCAAGCCGCCCTCCCGCTACCAGACTTCACGCAACAAAAAACAGAAGACGGAAAAGATTGAACTCATGAAGTACAATCGGAATCTCCGCCGCCACACCCTTCACAGGGAGATCAAATAATTTATGGGCCGCAAGACGAATACCGACAAGAAATCGAAATCCAAGTCAAACCGCTCCACATCCGAGCGGCGCACACCACGGCCAAAGCCGACGGTTGATTTCACTTTCGACACTCTCGAGTTGAAGAACGTGAATCTGTTGCGGAAATACGTCACTGACCAAGGCCGTATTCTTCCTCGCAAATACACGGGTCTCCCCGCGCACTATCAGCGCAAGCTGGCGCAATCGATCAAACGCGCGCGGCAGATGCTTTTGATGAAGTGACCGGCTGTTTCGCAAAAGCAGGGCCATAGCGCCCCAGCTCGCGATGAAGTTTCTCGTCCTGATTGCCTCGATTCTCGTTGGCGCAGCCGCTGTCTTTTTATTTGGACAACGCATCGACCGACGATTCAAACACCTCAATACATTTGCAGGTGCCTACTTGCTTGGATTGACGTGTCTGGCTCTGCTTCCTGAAGTTTTCAGTAACATCCCTGCTGAATTCAATCCCGCTCGGATTGGGGCCTTCGTACTCGCTGGATTCATCCTGCAAGTCATTCTTGAATTTGTATCCGAAGGCATCGAGCACGGACACACACACGCTGAAGAGAAACACCTCCCCACAGGACTGCTCATCGGCCTCTTTCTCCATTCATTTCTCGAGGCCACTCCCCTCGGCAACGAATCGGGCACCGTCGCGACCGACTCACAAACCGTGCTGCTGTTGGGCATCTCCGTCCACAACATCCCCGTCAGCATCGTTCTCACCAGCCTTTGTCTTCAATGCGGCATCGCCCGCTCAAAGACGCTGCTCATTCTTTTGGCATTTGCGGCCATGGCACCGATAGGCGTGCTGGCTGGAGGAATCCAATCCTTCGCGTCACACCATCGCGAACTCCAAGCGCTCGTCATCGGCATCTTCATGCACGTAGCCACCACCATTCTTTTTGAGAGCGGCGAAGGCCACCATTATCAGCGCAGCAAAATTACCGCCATCATTGTCGGACTCGGTCTCGCAGTTGGAACCGTGCTTCTCACTCACCACTGATTATTCGGCGCAAGCGGCGGCCTGTAATTTCACCAACTCTTTAACGCCGGCTTTTCCAAGGCGAATCATCGCGTCCATTTGCCCCTGCGAAAATGTGGATTCCTCGCCACTCCCCTGCACTTCCACGAAGGTGCCGCTGCCGGTGATCACCATGTTCATGTCCACCTCCGCAGCCACATCCTCCGTGTAACACAAATCCAGAATGGGCCGGCCCTCCACAATTCCCGCGCTCACAGCCGCGACGCTGTCCTTCAACGGCATCTCTTTGAATTTACCTTCCTTTATCAATCGCAATAACGCGCGACGCAGCGCCACATACGCACCGGTGATCGACGCCGTGCGAGTTCCGCCATCCGCCTGTAACACATCACAATCAATCCAAATCGTCCTCGACCCGAGCATCTCCAAATCCACTGCAGCGCGGAGTGAGCGGCCAATCAACCGTTGAATCTCCTGCGATCTGCCGTCGATCTTTCCCTTGTTGATATCGCGAGCCTTCCGAGTGTGGGTCGAATACGGCAGCATCGAATACTCCGCCGTGATCCAACCGCCAGTCACCTTCTGATCCTTCATCCAACGCGGCACCGATTCCTCGATTGTCACCCCGCAGATCACGCGCGTGTTCCCCCACTCGATCAGCGTCGATCCCGTGGCGTTCGGAGCGATATCGTTGATGAACCTGATTCCGCGGAGTTGATTGAGATCCCGGCCATCGGCTCGGGTAGCAGTCGCATTCTTCATAGGCATCGAACATACAAAACAGGTGCACACTCCATCAACGAGTATTCGTTTTTGTTTTTCTCAATCGCCACCATCGAGTATCACAGCCACGTGGTCCCTCAAAGGCCGTGGAACTTGATCGACGTCAGCCGCATTATCCTCGTGTGGATGGCGTGCTTATTTGTTGGCGCAATCATCATCCAGTCATTTCCCGGCATTCCCAACACAGCAATCCTGCTCGTCAACATCTGTACGTTTCACATTTCAGCGCTGATCATCCTGAATTACTGGCTGCACAGCATCGGGGTCACCTGGGAAGAAGCCTTCGGACTTCGCACAGGCTTCAACCTAAAGACTCTTGCCGCCGCCGCTTTCGCCGCTCTCTGCGTAATCCCCATCTCCATCGCAGTGATTTTCGTTTGTGAAATGCTGATCACGCATTTTGGATTGGAACCAAAGTTGCAAGACCCCGTGCTCGCGCTTGCGAAATCGGAACACTGGCACGACATCGCGATCATGGGCGTCATGGCCTGCATACTCGCGCCCATTGTCGAAGAACTCATCTTCAGAGGACTAATCTACCAAACCATCAAACAGTCCGGCTACAAACGATCCGCCCTCTGGGCAAGCTCCATCCTATTTGCCGCCTTTCACAGCAATCTGATGACGTTCATTCCACTCACCCTACTCGCCATTCTTTTTGCCCTGCTCTACGAAACATCCGGAACGATCGTGACGCCCATCGCTGTTCATTCCCTTTTCAACCTCTTCAATTTTGGCATGATTCTGGTCGCAAAAACACAGAACTGAGAATTCATTGGACGAACTTTCACTCATTCAGAAACTCTGCGCATTGTTGCCCACGTCCACCGACACAATTGTTGGGCCGGGTGACGATTGTGCCGTACTTGATCTCCAACTGGCCGATCGCTGGATATTATTCAAGACCGACGCCATTGTCGAAGGCACACACTTCACCCCTGCCACACCGGCAGAGAAAATTGGGCGCAAAGCCATTGCCCGTTGTCTGAGCGATATCGCCGCCATGGCTGGCGAACCCAAACATGCCTTGATCACACTCGGGCTTCCCGCAGGATTTGATCCCGAGCGGATTCATGACATTTACCGAGGCGCAGCAGAAATCGCCTCCGCACACAAAATCACCATCGTCGGCGGCGAAACCACGACCAATCCGCTACTCCTGCTTTCCGTGGCGATGATCGGGACAGTCGCAAAAGACCGATGTATTTTGAGAGCCGGCAGCAAACTCGGCGACGCCATTTTTGTCACCGGCGAACTTGGCGGTTCCATCCACGGCAAACACCTCGACTTCACCCCGCGTCTCAAGGAAGCCACTTGGCTGGCTGGGCATTTCCTGCCGCATGCGATGATTGATCTGAGCGATGGCCTCGCCTCCGACCTGCGCCACCTCGTGGAAGCCAGCGGCTGCGGCGCCGAGCTCTTGACGACCGCCATCCCCATCAGTGCGGCCGCAAAAACAAACCCGCCATCGAGTGCCCAGCCCAAGACCGCGCTCATGGCTGCACTGACCGACGGCGAGGATTACGAATTGCTTTTCACCATCGCCAGCCGCGATGCCGTTCCCCTGCTCGACGCCTGGAAAAACCAATTCCCAGAAACAAAACTCACTTGCATCGGAAAGACAGTTGAAACTCCCGGCATCACACTTCGCGACCACAAAGGAATCCGTCCATTGACCGCTCATGGCTACATTCATTTCAAATAGCCCCGAGGATACGATGGCTTTCGGTCGCGACTGGGCTGCCAACATCGCACCCGGAACGGTGATTGGACTGGCCGGCGATCTTGGCAGCGGCAAGACTCAATTCGTCAAAGGCATTGCCGCCGGACTCGGCATCTCCACGCCGATCACCTCCCCCACATTCGCGCTCGTCATCGAACACAACGAAGGACGCCTGCCGCTCGCGCACCTCGATTTTTACCGGATGCAATCCAGCGATGAAATCATTCGCGCCGGACTCGAATCCTATTTTCAGCCGACGGGCGTGAGTGTCATCGAGTGGATCGATCGCTGGCACGGTCCACTCCCAACTCAATTTCATCGGATCGACATCATCACTCACAGCCCAACAGAGCGCCGGATCACGTATGAAGACGTTGGCCATTGATCTTTCCTCATCACGGCGATCCGTTGCGGCTGCTGATGGAGCGACTGTCCTCGCTGCAGTTTCCTTGGAGACGATTGAGACCAGCCCATTGACGATGATCGAGCAGGTCCTTGCCGCTGCCGGGTGGCGGCGTGAATACGTTGAAGCCATCGCCTTGGGAATCGGACCGGGATCGTATGCAGGCATTCGCTCAGCAATCGCGATTGCGCAAGGCTGGCAACTGGCTCGCGAGGTTCGGTTGATTCCCATTTCCAGCATCGATTGTCTCGCCGCACGCCTTCAGTTGAACCACTTCAACGGCAGTGCCCGCCTCCTCATTGATGCACAACGCGGCGAATTCTATCGCGCCGGTTACGAGATTTCAGAGTCGCTATGGCGGCAGACAACCCCATTGGAAATCATCACCCGTGCCACGCTCGAAGCTGAAATTGAAGTGCCGACCTTCGGCCCCGATTTGGAGAAACACAACGCGCGCTGTTCGCCACTCTTTCCCGATGCAGCCGCACTGGCGATGATTGCCGCAGGATGCGATGATTCAGTGTCAGGTGAACTGATCGAGCCGATCTATCTTCGCCTTTCGCAATTCGCCAAATCGAATATGCCGAGAACAATTCTAACGCAGGACTTGCCAAACCAACCTGCCTCCGACTGCAATCTCACATGACGAATCGTTGCTGGGCAGAAATCGACCTCGCGGCGCTTCAGAGCAATCTCACTTGGATCCGGCATCGCGTCGGCCCAAAAGTCCGCATCATGACCGTCGTGAAAGCCGACGCCTACGGACACGGCCTCCGACAGATCGCGGCACTGCTCATGCAATCGGGCACGGATATTTTTGGCGTGGCCAATCTCGAAGAAGCGCGAGCCATCCGCAGCGTCGGTCGCGGCTGGCCGATTCTCATGTTGGGCGCCTGTCTGCCCGATGAAATGGAACGAGCCGTGCGCGAAGAAATCATGCCCACAATTTCTTCACTCGATGAAGCGCGGCGATTCTCAGAGCTGGGCCGAAAGTTTAACAAAGTCGTCAACGCACATCTCAAAGTCGATACCGGCATGGGCCGACTCGGCGTTTCGATTGATGACGCGCCGGAGTTACTGAAATCCTCCGCTCAACTTTCACACCTTCGATTCTCAGGCATCTACACACACTTCGCCTCGGCTGAAGACGACTCGGCATTCACACACAAGCAACGTCGCAGCTTTGAACGACTCAACGCCAGACTCGCTTCTGATGGATTTCATTTTGATCACATTCATGCCAGCAACAGCGCCTCGCTCCTGCATGAATCCAAGTCGGCATTTAACCTCGTGCGACCGGGACTGCTGGTTTACGGATTGTTGCCGACTGGCCGTCGGCGCGCCAATTCACTGCTCCGAAAAAACCTTCGGCCGGCGCTCAGTTGGAAATGCCGCGTCACGCTCGTGAAACAAATCCCCGCTGGCACACCGCTCAGTTACGGGCGCAGCTATATCGCTCCGCACGCGATGCGAGTGGCCACTCTCTCGGCCGGTTATGGCGATGGTTATCTGCGCGCGGGAAGCGGCCATTGTGAAGTGTTGATCCAGGGTCGCCGCTGTCCCGTGCTCGGACGAATCACGATGGATCAGATGCTCGTCGATGTTTCTTCCATTTCCAAAGTGAAGTCTGGCGATGAAGTCGTGTTGATTGGGCGACAAGGCAGAAACAACATCACCGCCAATGAACTCGCACAATGGTGCGGAACTGTTCCTTGGGAAATTCTCACGGCGATCAATTATCGCGTTCCACGCCTCTACCTCAACGCTCACGCAGCGTGACCGTCACTGCGCAGTTTGTTTCATTCGCCTGCGTTCGCGAGCCACTTCGATGATACCCGGCAAGATCGAGATGAAGATGATACCGAGAATGACCAGCTCGAAATGTTTCTTCACCAGTTCCGTCTGGCCGAAGTAATAGCCCGCTGGAATCAGTAACAACACCCACGTCACCGCACCGATCACGTTGAACATCATAAACCGGCGATAAGCCATTTGCCCAATCCCTGCCACAAATGGCGCGAACGTCCGAACGAATGGAACAAACCGAGCGATCACGATAGTTTTGGCGCCGTATCGATCAAAGAACCCGTGCGTCTTCGCTAAATACTCCGGCTTAACAAATCTCGGAAACCTCGCCGAAAGTTTGATTCCGGCAAAGCGGCCAACACAATAATTGACCGTGTCACCCAAGACTGCGGCGATGAATACAACCGCACCTGCGATGACCGGATTGATCTTGCCCGTAGTCCCCGCAATCGCGCCCGTGGCGAACAAAAGCGAGTCCCCTGGTAGAAATGGAGTGAATACAAGTCCCGTTTCGCAAAACACGATGAGGAATAAGAGGCCGTAAATCCACACGCCGTGATCACCGACGAACGTAGAAAGGTGATCGTTGAGGTGGAGAAAATAATCGAGCCATTGCTTGAGAGTACCCATGTCGATTGACGCGGGCCGGAGATTGCCGGACAAAACAAACCCGAGGCAAGCGGGAAGTGAACCTAGTTGATCCGCGTCCGATTTCGCAGGGAGATACGAGAGTACGAACCTTTTTTCTTTCCACCACCTTCGTCTTCTTGCAAATCAGATTTTGCCGGCGATGTAGCAGCAATCGGTGGAGGGAGATTCAGCGGGCGACCCGTAATATTCTCGCGGACGAACACAGGCGTTTTTGCAGCCGTTTTTTCTTCAGCCAACGCAACACTCGCCGTGAGGAGTAACCCTGCGATGAGTAATATTTTTGCGGTGTTTCTCACGGAACGTTGTCTTCGTTATTCGACGGATTCGGACAATATGTCCTACCGCCCAGTTTGACAAGCAATCATACTCCAATATTCACCTGTTTAGTCCTGCCGTATCTTTTCAATCGAATCGTAAATTCCAGCTCGCCCGAGCTTGTGCGGGGGGCTGCCTTTGGCCTATAAGGGCGGGGATGGATTTGAGATTCATCAGCCTCTTGGGGCTGGTCGCCTTCATCGGGCTGGCGTGGGTTTTTTCACTCGACCGCAAACGCTTTCCGTGGCCAACGGTGCTCACGGGTGTTGGCCTCCAGTTTTTCCTCGCGCTCATCATCCTCAAGACTCAGCTCGGGCAGCGGGTGTTTTCAGCAGCAGGCAATGCGGTCAGTCGCCTCATCGATTTCAGTCAGGAGGGCGCGCGCTTCATCTTCGGTCCGCTCGCCAATTTCGACGCGCTCAAAAAAGGACTCTCGCTTGAGTCGGGCATGGTTTTCTTTGTGATGGTGACAGCCACGATTGTCTTTGTCGCCGCGCTTTCAAGTCTGCTCTATCACTACGGAATCCTACAACGGGTCGTCCGCGCCTTCGCCTGGGTGATGCAGCGTGTGATGCGCACGAGCGGCAGCGAAAGCCTCTGCGCGGCGGCGAATATTTTCATGGGCCAGACCGAGGCGCCGCTGGTCATCCGCCCATATCTCCTGCGGATGACGCGCAGCGAGCTCATGGCCGTGATGGTCGGCGGCATGGCCACCATCGCCGGCGGTGTGCTGGCGGTGTACACGAAACTGGGCGAGGACGCCGGGTTCAAAGGCATGGCCGGCCACCTCATCACGGCTTCGGTCTTGAGCGCGCCGGCTTCGTTGCTCATCGCGAAGATTCTGCTGCCGGAATTGGAGAAATCAGAAACGGCCTCCGGCGCAACGGCGAAAATCGAGAGCGAGAGTCACAACGGGCTGGACGCGCTCTGCCGAGGTGCCAGCGATGGAATGACTCTTTCACTCAACATTATGGCCATGCTCATCGCCTTTATCGCGACGGTGGCACTGTGCAATTTTCTGCTCTCGATGGGACTGGGCTTTCTGGATGTCCACTGCGCCACGCCGCTGCAAACATTTCTGGGCTGGATCAACGCGCCCATCGCCTGGCTCATGGGCGTGCCTGCAAAGGACTGCATGGCAATCGGCAGCCTGCTGGGCGAACGCATCGTGCTCAACGAATTCGTCGCCTACATTTCCCTCACGGGACAGGTGCAGAATCTCGACCTGCGCAGCGTCATGCTCGCGAGCTATGCCCTGTGCGGCTTTGCGAACTTCGCGAGCATCGCCATCCAGATTGGCGGCATCGGCGCACTGGCACCGGACCGCCGCAAAGACCTCGCCTCTCTGGGTCTGCGCGCGATGTTGGGCGGGCTGCTCGCCTGTTATCTGACGGCTTGCATCGCCGGCATTCTTCTTTAGTCACTTGCCCGTGAAGAAGCGGGGTGCCAAAGTTCGTCCAACACGCACCATGAAACTTGCGGCATTCATCCTCGCCTCAATCACATTCTCGCTCGCTGCTGCGGATAAAAAAGGCCCGCAATTCGATGACAAGCTCAAGCCCTTCGTGGACAGTTTCAAGCCGGGCGGAGCGCTAACTGATGCCTCCAGGCCGTTGACGCCCGAGGCCACCATCAAGAATTTCAAGGTCGGCACGGGGTTGGCCATGCAGGTGGTGGCGCACGAACCGCTAGTGCGTCAGCCGTTGAACATGAACTTCGATGAACGCGGCCGCCTGTGGGTGGTGCAGTATTTACAATATCCATTTCCGGCCGGGCTGAAAATTGTTTCCTACGATCGATATTTGCGCGCCGTGTACGACAAGGTGCCCAAGGCGCCGCCGCATCACGACCGCGGCGCGGACTTGATTTCCATCCACGAGGACACCGACGGCGACGGTCGTTTCGACAAGCACAAGGTTTTCACGGACGGACTGAGCATGGCGCGCAGCGTGTTGAGCGGACGCGGCGGCGTGTGGGTGCTCATGCCGCCCTATCTGCTATTTTATCCCGACAAGAATCGCGATGACATTCCCGACGCCAATCCGGAAGTGCACCTGTCGGGATTTGGGTTGGAAGACACGCACTCCGGTGCCAACAGTCTGCGTTGGGGACCCGACGGCTGGATTTACGGCGCGCACGGCAGCACGTGCACGGCGGATATTCAGGGCGTGAAATTTCTTGGTCAGGCCGTTTGGCGTTACCATCCAGCGACGCGCCAATTTGAAGTCTTCGCCGAGGGCGGCGGCAACACCTACTGCATCGACTTCGATTCGCAGGGTCGCCTCTTTTCCGGCACCAACTACGGCGACACCCGCGGCGTGCATTATGAACAGGGCGGCTGCTACATCAAAGGCTGGGGCAAACACGGCCCGCTGATGAACCCGTACGCCTTCGGCTGGTTCGAGCACATGGCGCATGTGGGTTTCAAACAACGCTTCCCGCAATCGATGATCATCTATGAAGGCGGCGCGCTGCCGCATCACGAAGGCCAGATCATCGCCGGCATGTCACTTGTCAATCGCGTGCAGGCCGCGCGAATTTATCCCGACACTTCCACCTTTCGCACCGAGGACACCGACACTCCCGTGCTCACCGATGACCGCTGGTTCCGCCCGGTGGACACCAAGGCCGGGCCCGATGGCGCAGTGTATTTTGCCGACTGGTACGACAGCCGGCTGAGTCATCTCGACCCTCGTGACACGTGGCACAAAGAGAGCGGCCGCATCTACCGCCTCCAAAATGTGGAAGCGCCCAAGCCCGTCCAACCCTTCGACCTCGCCAAACTGAGCGGCGAAAAACTCATCGCGCTGCTTGCGCATCCCAATAAATGGTGGCGGCAGGAAACCCTGCGCGTGCTCGCCGATCGCCGCGATGCATCGCTCTTGCCTGCGCTCCGCAAGCTCGTTGAAAACGAGACCAGCCAACTGGCGCTCGAAGCGTTCTGGGCCGTCAACGCCAGCGGCGGTTTTAACACCGACTTCGCCGCCAAAACCCTTTCCCATCCTCATCCCTTCGTCCGCTACTGGACCGTCCGACTACTCGGCGACAGTCGCCAGTTGGTGCCAGCCTTGCAGTCAAAACTCCTGAGCCTGGCTCGCAACGAAGCTCATCTGGAAATCCGTTGTCAGCTCGCCGCTTCGTGCAAACGCTGGCCTGCAGACGCTGCGCTTCCACTTTTGCGCGCGCTTTTGGAGCGTCATGAAGACGCGGGCGACAAGCACATTCCCCTCCTCCTCTGGTGGGCCATCGAATCCAAGGCCACGAGCCATCGCTCGCAAGTCATCGCGCTTTTCAAGGACGCCAAACTCTGGCAGCAACCCATCGTCACCAGACACATCACCGCGCGACTGGGCCGCCGCTACACCGCCGATCGCACGCCGGAAAATTTGCAGGCAGCCGCCACGCTGATGGCTTTGGCTCCCGGCGCCGCAGAACTGGATCTGCTCATCACCGGCATGGAGGAAGGTTTGCGCGGTGACACCGTCCGCGCCGTGCCCGATTCACTGCTCGCTGCCGCGCGCAAAGCATGGCAGTCGCGCCCGCGCACGCCCGTGCTTACCAGTTTCGCCACGCGACTGGGTCTGCCCGAAGCGCTGCAATCGGCACTCGATAAAGTGACCGACGCCCAGACGCCGACGAACGATCGCCGCGAATTGATCCGCCTATTATCCGAACGCCGCGAGGCGCGCGCCGTGCCGCTGTTCCTCGCACAGTTCCGCACGGAAAAAACGGATGCACAGCGCAATGACCTCTTCACTGCGCTGCAACGCTTCGATGGCGAAGAGATTGGCCGCGTCCTTCTCAAGGAATATCCCGCCATGCCGCAGACGCAGCGCACGGCGGCGCAGCACGTACTGGCCAGCCGCGTCAACTGGGCGTTGCAACTCTTGCAGGCCGTCGGCAACGGCGTCGCACGCGAAACGATCGATCCGGCCACCGTGCTCGCCATGCAGAGCCATCAGGATGAGCGGGTGGATCGCCTCGTGCAAAAACATTGGGGCCGCGTTCGACAGACCACCGAAGCCAAAACGCAGCGCATGGCGGAGGTGCGTCAGGAATTGGCCGCAGGCAAAGGCCATGCCGCTGCCGGTCGCGAACTCTTCAAATTGGCCTGCGCGGCCTGTCACCGTTTTCAGAATGAAGGCGGCAATGTGGGGCCGGACTTGGGCGCGTATCAATTGAACAATCTGGATTTCCTCATCCCGGCTATCGTGGATCCCTCGCTCGGCATCCGCGAGGAATTCGCGGGCTTCAACATCACCACTCTCGACAACCAGACGTTGACGGGTTTTATCACCCAGCAAACGCCGCTCTCCGTCACGCTGCGCGATCTGGCGCGCAATGAGGTGACGCTCGCCCGCAGCGAAGTGAAATTGCTCCAAGCGATGAGCACTTCGCTCATGCCCGAGGGCTTGCTCGACGCCATGCAACCCCAGCAGGTGCGCGACCTCTTTGCCTACCTGCTCGCGCCCAAAGTGCCCTGACACGCCCACTTGCCACCGCCGCGCGCTTGCGTTAACGTCCGCGCCTTATCCGCCATTCATGGCGATCATTCTCATGGCACTGCTCAACGAAAATTATCTCAAGCTCAAGGCCGGCTACCTCTTTCCAGAAATTGGCCGGCGCGTGAAATCCTTTTGCGACGCCCATCCCGAGGGCGCGGCCCGGCTCATCCGCTGCGGCATCGGCGATGTGACGGAGCCGCTGCCACCCGCTGTCATCGCCGCGCTGCACCAGGCGGTTGATGATATGGGCACGCGCTCGACCTTCAAAGGCTACGGCCCTGAGCAGGGCTATGAGTGGCTACGCGCGGCGATCGCGAAGAATGATTATCGCGATCACGGGATGGATGTGGCCGATGACGAGATTTTTGTGAGCGACGGATCCAAGTGCGATTGCGGCAGCATCCTCGACATCCTCGGTGGCAAAAACAAAATCGCCATCAGCGACCCCGTCTATCCCGTGTACGTGGACACGAACGTGATGGCCGGCCACACGGGCGAAGCGAATGACGCCGGTGCCTATGGCAAGATTGTCTATCTGCCCTGCCGCGCGAGCAATGGCTTCGTGCCCGAGCCGCCGAAGAAGCATGTGGACGTGATTTACCTTTGCTCGCCGAACAACCCCACCGGCGCCGCAGCGACGCGCGAGCAACTGGAGTCCTGGGTGAAATACGCGCTGGCAAATAAGGCCATCATTCTTTTTGACGCGGCTTATGAAGCCTACATCAGCGAGCCGGGCATCCCGCATTCCATCTACGAAATCCCCGGCGCGCGCGAGTGCGCCATCGAGTTCCGCAGCTTCTCCAAGAACGGCGGGTTCACCGGCACGCGCTGCGCCTTCACCGTGGTGCCAAAGTCGCTCAACGCGCAGACAAAGTCCGGCGAACTCAAGCCGCTCCATCCGCTTTGGAACCGCCGGATGACCACGAAGTTCAATGGTGTCTCGTACATCATCCAGCGCGCCGCCGAGGCGCTTTACTCGGACGACGGCAAGGCGCAAGTGCGCGCGCTCGTCGAACATTACATGGGCAACGCGAAAGTGCTGCGCACCGGAGCGCGCAGAGCCGGGCTGAAAGTTTTCGGTGGTGTGAACGCGCCGTACATCTGGGTGCGCACGCCCAAAGGCATCACGAGCTGGCAGGTCTTCGATAAGATTCTGGGCGAGGCCAATGTCGTCATCACGCCCGGCTCCGGCTTCGGCTCGAAAGGCGATGGCTTCTTCCGCATCTCAGCTTTCAATAGCCGCGCCAATGCCGAGGAAGTCACCCGACGTTTGCAGGAACTGAAGTGGTAACCCGAGTCGCCCTCGACACAATGTAAAAAAGGCCCGCTTCGCAGCGGGCCTTCTTCAATTTGAGGCAGACAGGATGTACGGCGACCGACTTACTTCTTCTTCGTCTTTTGGTCCACGACGGTCTTGATGTCGACCTTCTCGGTGCCGACGAGCTTGGCCGCTTTGTCACCGAGTCCGCGTGCGAGCAATCCGCTCGTGTCGCAGCCGGTGGAAATGGCGGAAATGCGGCCGCCCTTTTCGATCAGGAAGTTGCTCGGCATGGCTTTCGTTTGAAAAATCTTCCAGCTATCGCCCTTGGGATCGACGGCGTAAAGCATGTTGAGTTTCTTTTCTTTCACGTAGGATTCAATCTTTGCATCGGCCTCTTTGAAAACGGCCAGACTGATCAATCCCTTTTCTTTGTATGCGGCGTGAACTTCTTGAAAATAAGGCAGCTCCTTGTCGCAACCCAAGCAACCGCAAGTGAGGCGAACGAGCACTGGCCCTTTTGCGGTGAGTTCTTT
>CAMDOH010000020.1 GCA_945903605.1 Akkermansia muciniphila | reverse complement strand
GGAATTCTTCTCGGGCTGATTCTGGGGATCACAGCGGTGGGTGGTTTTTTTTATCTATTCACTCGAAGGCATCTTCAGCGATCTGTCGTCCGCAGATCTTCTATCCGCTCCCGTAAACTCGCTGTGGAATTGCCAGAAACCTGGCTGGCGGTTCATTGCGCAAATCCGAGAGCGGTTCAAGATGCGCTGCGGCTCAACAACGCGCGTCCCTGCTCGTGTCAGGAAGGAATGCAATCGCAGGACGACAATCATCTTTTCATCACGCCGCCAGTTCGGGGATGGACACTGGTCGTCGGCCCCGGCCTGCCTGTTCCTGAACGTGACGTGGACGAGATTTACCATCTGCTGGTGCGGCTGAGTCTTTCCTTGGGCGAGGTTTGTTATTTTCATTCGCGCACCGCACTTGATCATCATGCTTGGGGCAACGCAGTTCTTGGCAGGATTCAACGTGGATATGCCTGGACGGACGGTTGCCTGTGGAATCAGGGCAAAGTTACCAAAGCTGAAAACGACTTAAAACTCGACCTCAGTCCAATTGGCCGCACGCTGGAAGAGCTGACATTTACCGAGCGACAAAACCTCACTGACAACACAACGCGCCTGCAGGAATTAGCCTCGCGATGGAGCGTTTCGCCTATCCATCTGCGTGAGTTGCCGGCGAATTTTCATGTCGGAATCGCAGGCGAATTGAAAGTTATCCCGCGAAACTAAACCCAAACCACAATAGCCATGTCACTCGAAGTCGCATTGGAACAACATCCAAAAACCTTCACAGCGAAAGATGGCCGCGAGCTGAGCCTTCGCCCACTCGACAAGAGTGATGAAGCGGCGCTACTGCAATTCTTCCGCTCTCTACCGCACCAAGAGTTGATGTTCAGCAAACACAAAGTCACCGAGCCTGAA
Source organism: Akkermansia muciniphila (assembly GCA_945903605.1). GTDB lineage: Bacteria > Verrucomicrobiota > Verrucomicrobiia > Limisphaerales > UBA1100 > CAMDOH01. Next base: position 40,448 of record CAMDOH010000020.1, on the reverse strand, counting down.
GTGATCCGCACTTGGTGCACTCAAATCGATCTGGGCCATAATCTCCCTTTACTCGCGGTCGATAAAGGCAGAATCGCCGGCGTGGCTACGTTGCACCAGAAACTCGGCGGTTGGCGGCGACACATCGGCCGAGTCAGCGTCAGTGTACTGCCAGATTTTCGCGGCAGCGGAATCGCCGCCGCGCTCATCGAAAGACTCCTTGAGCTGGCACGGGCCAGCGGCCTGAAAAAGATTGAGGCCGAATTCATCGGCAAACAGGAAGGCGCGATGAAACTGTTTGCCATGATCGGATTCTGTGAAATGGTCCGGCTCCCTGATTACGTACAGGACATGCAGGCCGTCACTCACGATTACATTCTCATGGGTCTCGATTTGAAAACGGACGAAGAATACGCTGGCATGGGATGAACCGGCTCATTCTGATTTCCGCAATCCTCGTCCTCTCGACCCTGCAGGCGCAAGACTGGCCGCAGTTTCTTGGCCCCACGCGCAATGGGGTCGCCGCAGAAATGAAGCTCGCCGGCGCATGGCCCCAGGATGGCCCGGCCGTACTGTGGCAGCGCAAAGTGGGCGAGGGCTTCAGCGGGCCTGTGGTCGCCGGTGACAGGCTCATCCTCTTTCATCGCGAGGGCACAGAGGAAGTCGTCGAATGCCTCGATGCGGCAACGGGCAAACACAAATGGCGCACTGCCTATCCCACCGCCTACGTCGATCAATTTGGTTTTGACCCCGGCCCGCGCGCCACGCCCGCCATCGCCGACGGCAGCGTTTTCACTTACGGCGCCGAAGGCACGCTGCACGCCCTGGATCTGGCCACCGGCAAAAAACTGTGGACGGTGCAGACGCAAAAGGAATTCCGCCCGGCCAAATCTTTTTTTGGGATGGCCAGTTCGCCGCTCGTGGAAGGCCGCACGGTGATCCTGAATATCGGCGGGGCAGACAGCGCAGGCATCGTGGCTTTTGACACTGGCAACGGCAAAGTGCTCTGGAAGTCCACCGATGACGAGGCCAGCTACTCCTCGCCCGTGGCCGCGATGGTGGGCGGCAAACGGCACGCGCTTTTTCTGGCGCGCAACAAATTCTTTTCGCTGGATCCGGCCAATGGCGCCGTCCGTTTCCAACTCGATTGGGCGCCCACGATGCGCGCCTCGGTGAGCGGAGCGGCGCCGCTCGTCGCTGGCGACACGGTTTTCATCACCGCCAGCTACGGCGCAGGCGCAGCCGCGTTGATTTTCAAGGGCGGCACATTCGAGAAACTCTGGACGAGCGATGACATTCTCTCTTCCCAATACGCCTCCTGCATCGAGCGCGGCGGATTTCTTTACGGCCTGCACGGCCGCGTGGACACCGGCCCTGCCCCAGCGCTGCGTTGTGTGGAACTCAAGACCGGCAAACTGCGCTGGTCGCGTGATGGCTTTGGCGGCGCGAGCCTCACGCTGGCGGGCGACCAACTGCTGCTGCTCACCGACAAAGGGGAGTTGGTGCGCGTCGCGGCCACGCCGGATGGTTTTAAGGAAACCGGTCGCGCGCAGATTTTGGGCTTGGGCCAGCGTTCACATCCTGCGCTTGCTGGCGGCAGGTTTTTTGCACGCGACCCCAAGCGGCTCGTCTGCGTGGAGCTTCAATCTGGCACGGATCGCCTGAGATAGTCTTGCGCGCATTTCAGACATCTCTCATCCTCAAACAGCGTCGCTATGATTCTGAAGTCGAGCAAACCCGTTGCATCTGCCCTGTTGTTTTCATCGTTGTGTTTCACTGCTTGTCAGGGACCGGCCCCTGCCCCGCACATCACATCTTCGACCTATCCGATCTCGAACATTCCGCCAAATTATTCGCCGACCCATGCGACGGGCACACTCGGCACTTTGTGGCGACTCGATCCGGCACTCGATTCGTTGATCGCGCCGGGCGCACGGATTGAAAAACTCGCTCAGGGTTTTGATTGGACCGAAGGCCCTGTTTGGGTCGCCAATGGCAACTACCTCCTCTTCTCTGATATTCTGCCAAACCGCGTGTATCGATGGGACGCAACGAACGGTCTCAAGCCATTTCTGTTTCCTTCCGGTTACACAGGCAGCAAACCACGCTCAGGCGAAATCGGCTCGAACGGACTTTTGCTCGATCCGCAGGGGCGCCTCGTGCTTTGCCAGCATGGTGACCGCCGCATTGCCCGACTCGATTCGACATTGGATAAACCCGACTCGAAATTCACGACGCTCGCCGAGAGATTTGATGGCCGCCGTTTGAACAGTCCAAACGATGCCTGCTTTCACAAGAACGGTGACCTCTATTTCACAGACCCGCCGTACGGGCTTGAAAAGAACATCTACGACCCCGCCAAGGAAATCGCGCACCAAGGCGTTTATCGACTCTCCAAAGACGGGACCGTCACACTGCTCACCGATAAAATGTCGCGACCGAACGGCATCGCGTTTTCGCCGGATCAGAAAACTCTTTACGTTGCGAACTCCGATCCCAACCGTGCGGTTTGGATGGCCTATGAAGTCCTCGACGACGGCAAACTCGGCAAGAGCCGTGTTCTGTTCGACGCCACTCCATTCGTGAAGAGAGGGATGAAAGGATTGCCCGACGGAATGAAAGTTGACCGGGCGGGAAACCTCTTCGCCACAGGTCCCGGCGGCGTGCTCGTTTTCAATCCTGCAGGCAACCACCTCGGTACCATTCACACCGGTGAAGCCACGGCCAATTGCAGTTGGGGCGATGACGGCACCGTGTTGTATATCACCGCCGACATGTACCTCTGCCGAATCAAAACCAAAACCAAGGGGATCGGATTCTAACATGCGCATACCGACAGCACTGCTTCTCTCCTGGCTGCCATTAGTCGCTGCAAGCAATGATTTGGAATGGCCGCAGTTTCTTGGTCCACGCGCCAATGGCACCTCAACCGAAATCGCGCTGATCGACAAGTGGCCGGCCAGCGGCCCTGAAATGGCTTGGAAGAAAACTGTCGGCACCGGGTACAGTGCGCCGTCCATCAGCAAAGGTCTGCTCGTACTTCATCACCGGATCAAAAATGAGGAGATTGTCGAAGCGTTCGATGCCGAAGTGGGCAAGGCCATTTGGAAATATGCGTACCCGACGAGTTACATCGACCCTTTTGGCTACAACAATGGGCCGCGTTGCACGCCGTTGCTCACTCAAACCCACTGCTACACTTTCGGGGCGGAAGGCAAACTGCTCTGCTTGGAATTGGAGTCCGGCAAATTTGTTTGGCAACGCGACACGGCAAAGGACTTCGATGTGCCCGAGGCTTTTTTCGGTGTCGGCGCAACGCCCATCATCGAGAACGACACACTGATTGTTTTGATTGGAGGACAGCCGAATTCCGGCGTTGTCGCTTTCAACCTGAAAACTGGCAAAACGATTTGGGAAAACGTCGGCAAGAAAAACTGGGAGGGTCAGCCGATGATCGGTTGGCCGGGTGACCGAGAAGTTCAATGGCGAACTTGGGACAAGCAGGCTAGCTACGCCACGCCGGTTGCGGCGACCGTCAATGGCGAACGCGTCGTGTTCGCGCTGATGCGGCAGGGACTCGTTGCGCTCAACCCGACTAATGGCACAGTGCATTTCAGCCGCTGGTTTCGCTCGCAGGTGAATGAATCCGTCAACGCGGCCAACCCCGTCGTGATCGGCAACTCGGTCTTTTGCTCGGCGGCTTATAACGGCGTCGGATCTTTCCTGCTCGATGTGAAACCGGGCAACAAAACATTCACACAAGCGTGGGCGGGGCGAGCGCTGGAGATTCATTGGACCACGCCGATCTATCACAATGGTTTTCTTTACGCCTTCAGTGGACGCAACGAACCCGATGCCTCATTCCGCTGTGTTGAATTTGCGACCGGCAAAGTCGCTTGGGAACGAGACGAAAGTTGGCGCTCACACAGCAGCAAGCAACCGAATGTCTATGGGCGCGGCTCGGCAATCATGGCGGATGGGAAATTGATTGTGCTCGGCGAAGGCGGTCTGCTGGGCCTGTTCAAGTTGAACTCGAAGAAACCCGAAGAGCTTGCTCGCTGGCAAGTGCCACAACTCAACTACCCTTGCTGGGCTGCCCCGATTCTTTCACGCAAGAAACTCTATCTTCGCAGCGAAGACACATTGGTCTGCCTCAAATTCGCAAAGTGAGTTTCGCGCTTCACGCCTTGTCGGGCACGGTGTCATCGGGCAGCGCGCGGCCTTTGGTCTCCGGCAAAAACGCGAGCGCGACCAGACCGAACAGGAAAACCACGCTGAGATAACAACAGGCGTCGCGGAAGGCGCCCAGTTTCGCGGCGGACTGGGCGGCAGGCAATGCATCGGGGCCGAGCGCGGCCACTGCGGTCGATGCGAGTTTGGCTTGCAGCAAGCCCATCGTTATCGGCCCGCTAGCAGCGATAAACCGACCGGCGCTGTAGCAGAAACTCGTGCCGGTGCTGCGCAGTCGCAGCGGGAAAAGTTCCGGCAGATAAATCGCGAACCCGGCGAAGAGGCCGAGCTGGCAGAAGCCCATCACCGCACTCATCCAAATATCGTTCACGCTATTGAACAGGCGAAAGTAGGCGATCGTAGCAAGGAACGCCGCGATGAATCCGGCAGTGAATGCGGGCTTGCGACCGTAGGTTTGCGCCACCTTGGTGAAGACGAGCATCCCGAAGAACGCGCCGAGGTTTTGCACGATCATGTTCACGCCGGTCCAATAGTTGCGTTGATTGGCAATTTCATTATCAGCCACGCCTTTTGCCTTGAGTGAATTGGTGATCACATCACCGACCAGCTCGGGGCTGAAGAAACCGATGCCCCACAAGCCGATCACGCCGGAGATGCAGAGCAGCATCCCGTATATGGCCGATGTGCGCCAACGTTGCTCACCAAAAAGCGAGCCGTAGGAACCGAACTTGAGGCCGGTGGTCAGACTCGCAGCGCGCGCCTGCACCCATCTCTCCGGTTCCTTCAATCGCCACTGAAGAAAGACACAAAGAAATGCCGGCACCGAGCCGACAAGGAACATCAGCTTCCACGCCATCTTCGGATCAATCTTCCCCATCGCACCCAGCTTGCCCAGGCCCATGCTGATGAGGCCGGCCGTGATGTTGCCGACCGCTGAAAGCGCCTGCAGGGTGCCGAGTGCGCCCGTGCGTGAACGCTCCGGCAGACTATCGGCCACCAGTGCAACGGCCAGACCAAACACGCCGCCGACGCCCAGCCCCGTGAGGAAACGATATAGGGCGAAATCCATCCAGCCAACCGACAGGGCCGAGAGGCCGGTGCAAACCGAATAGATGAGCACGGTGAATGTGAGTGTGCGAGCGCGCCCGAAGCGATCACCTACCGCGCCGAAAATCAGTCCGCCCGTGGCCCAGCCAGCGACGAAGATTGAAGTCGCGTAGCCGCCAAATTTCTTCACCTCCGAGGGATCGGTGCCCGGCGGCAGCAGCGCCTGCAATGCGCCGTTGCGAGCGAGCAGGAAAAGCTGTTGGTCCAGACAATCAAAGAGCCATGCGAGCGTGGCCATCGCGAAGACAAACCAGTGGTACGGAGTGAGGTCGCGCCACCATGAGGTTGAGTCCTTCGAAGTGGGATTCATGAAAATGGATTGTGTTGGATTAGGAAAGTGTGTGGGTTCCTACACGCTGTGCTCAAATGCGCCAAGATAAATCCCATCCGGACACAAAAAAACCCGCCTTGCGGCGGGTGTGATGAAATTACAATGGGCTATTTGCCTTCGGGCTTCGTAGTTTCTTTCTTAACTTCTGCGGTTGCCACAGGAGTTGAGTTTTCTACCCATTCAAGAATGGCTTGCTTGGCAGCATCGCCAACGCGCTGACCGATCTTGATGATGCGGGTGTAACCTCCGTGCCTCTCTTTGAATTGCGGCGCAATCTTGTCGAACAACATCCCGATGACGTCCTCGTTTTCTTTCCAGTGATCGCGCACTTGGTTGCTTGTCTCCGATTTGGTCTTGTCAAAGAAACGACGGGGATGCTGGCGCAGATGCGATGAGGCCACGCGGCGGTCGTGCGCCGTGCCACCCTTGGCGATGGTGACGAGCTTTTCCGCCACTGGCCGCGCCGCTTTCGCCTTGGCAAGAGTGGTGGTGATGCGTTTGTGCTTGATCAAGCTGCAAACCAGATTGGCGAGCATGGACTGCCGATGCTCACTGGTGCGGTTCAGCTTTTTTTTGCGTAGACGATGGCGCATGGGTCACTCCTTCGACGAATCCAGCAAGCTCTGATCGAGTGTCATTCCGAGCGACAGATTCAGGCTGGTTAACTTTTCTTTGATTTCAGACAATGATTTTTTGCCGAAGTTGCGGTACTTGAGCATGTCGGCCTCTGATTTGAGGGCGAGCTGGCCGACCGTGGTGATGTTCGCGTTGTTCAGGCAGTTGGCGGCACGCACGGACAACTCGATTTCATTGACGCTCATGTTGAGCAGCTTCTTGAGCTTCGAATGATCGGTGTCTTCGGCCGTGGGTTGATTGGTCTCGAATTCGATGACGTGCTTGTCGAAATCCACGAACACGTCGAAATGATGTTGCAGAATCGCGGACGATTGCAGCAGCGCATTGTCAGGCGTGATCCGCCCATCCGTCGAGATTTCCAGCACAAGGCGATCGTAGTCGGTGCGCTGACCCACCCGCGCACTCTCGACCTCGTAACGGACCCGTGTGACAGGCGAGAAAATAGAATCAATCGGGATCACGCCGATGGCGCGATCGGGTTTCTTGTTCTCTTCAGCTGTGAGGAATCCGCGTCCGACGCGCACCTCGAGTTCCATCAAGAATTTCTTCTTCTTATCCAGTGTGCAGATGTGCTGATCGGGATTGACCAACTCAATATTGCTATTGAGTTCAATGTCTGCTCCAGTGACAACGCCCTCTTTGTTCACCGAGATCAGCAAGGTGTGAATCTCGCGGTTGTGCGCGACGAATTTCAGGTTCTTCAGATTGAGGATGATCTCGGAAACGTCCTCGACCACTCCATCGACCACTGCGAATTCATGCTGCGCGCCATCCACTTTGAACGAAGTGATGGCCGCTCCTTCGATTGACGAAAGCAACACGCGGCGCAGGCAATTGCCGATCGTGTGGCCGTAGCCAGTCTCAAACGGATCCGCGATGAACTTCGCGTAAGTGGAAGTAGCCCCCTGCTCTTCCTTGTGGAGTCGCTTGGGCAACTCAAAACTACCTAGACGTACTGCCATTTTAGTTTTCCTTCAGGCAAATTTTATCTGACCAGCCGGTTAGTTGCGTATTCCCGCAACCGGCGAATCCTTATATTTGCCAATATGCCCCTTGCGGAGCGGGTTTATCAGCGGGAATAAAATTCAACGATAGTCTGCGTGTTTGCGATGGGCTGGAAATCTTCTTTCACAGGCAAACGCTGCAACACGCCCTTGAAAGCATCCTTGTTCAAGGTCAGCCAATCGGGCACCGAACGACTTGTGGAAAGCTCCAGATTCCGTCCGGCGAGCAACCGGGACTTGTTGTGATCACAAACCTCGATCGTGTCATTTGCTTTGATCGGATATGAAGGCCGGCTCACTTTGCGGCCATTCACCTTGATGTGTCCATGAACAATCATCTGGCGCGCAGCGATGCGCGTGTAAGCAAACCCGAGACAATACGCAACGTTGTCCAATCTTGTCTCAAGAATCTGCAACATCGTGTCGCCCGTGACACCGCGCTTCTGCAAAGCGCGCTTATACACGCCGCGAAACTGGCGCTCCTGAAGGCCATAGTAATAGCGCATCTTCTGCTTTTCGTTCAGCGCCAAGCCAAAGTCGGTCGTCTTACGACGGGACTTCGGGCCGTGGACTCCGGGACCGTAATTTCTGCGTTCTAGATATTTGGAAGGGCCGAAAATCGGCACTCCGAAACGACGACTGATTCGAACTCGTGGACCTGAATAGCGAGCCATATATTAAATAAAATAAGTGTTAAACGCGACGACGCTTGCGAGGACGGCAGCCGTTGTGCGGCACCGGCGTCACATCTTTGATTGCACTGATCTCCAAACCGACCGCCTGCAGCGCGCGAATCGCCGACTCGCGTCCAGAGCCTGGCCCCTTCAGACGAATCTCAACTTCACGCAAACCGTGCGACATCGCCAACCGAGCCGCATTCTGCGCGGCCATCTGCGCTGCATAGGCCGTGCTCTTGCGCGAGCCTTTGAATCCCGAACGACCGGCACTCGACCAGCTGATCGGGTTCCCCTGCATGTCTGTGATGGTGACGATCGTATTATTAAATGTCGCCGCGATATGTGCCACGCCTGATGTGACATTTTTCGAGTGCTTGATGCGCGCGATTTTTGAAGCTGACGGATCTTCACCGAGCAATTGCTCGGCCGTCGGTGCGGCAACAGAGGCAGGCGCGGCCGGAGCCGCTTCGGCTTTGACATCCGCCGGGGCTGCAGTTCCGGCGGCTTTTTCTGCCTTCGGCGCTGCGGCTTTATCTGCTTTAGGAGCAGCGGCCTTTTTCGGCTTTTCTGCCGCTGGTTTTTTTGGAGTTTCTTCAGACATGATTAATGAATTCCCTTCTTCGCAGTCGGATTACGCTGCACGCCGACGGTTCTGCGCGGCCCCTTGCGAGTGCGCGCATTGGTCTGTGTGCGTTGCCCTCGGACGGGCAGTCCACGCAAATGGCGATTGCCACGGTGACACTTGATCCCTTTGAGTCGCTTCAGATTCTGGCCAAGTTCACGGCGCAGATCGCCTTCGATCTGAATGTTCTGGCCATGAATCTTTGTTTCCTGAAGCGATTTGACGATGTTGGAAAGTTGCTCTTCGCTCAAATCTTTGGCGCGAATGCTCGGCTCGACCTTTGCGTTGGCCAGAACGACCAAGGCATTTTGCGGGCCGACGCCGTACAGGTAGCGCAACGAAATGTCGATGCGCTTATTGGCAGGAATGTCTACTCCGAGAATACGTGGCATGGATTATCCTTGGCGCTGTTTATGGCGCTTGTTTTTGCAGATGACGCGCAACACACCACGTCGTTTCACGACGGAGCAATGTTCGCATAGTTTTTTTACTGACGCTCTGACTTTCATTTCGTTTCCTACTGTTCTTCTACAATTTTTCCCTTGGACAAGTCGAACGGCCATACATCCACGAGGATGGACTGCCCGACGACATACTGTCTTTCCGCCGCTCGTTTCCTCGCAAAGGCGAAGAGCCGGTGGCCATTGGCCAAACGCACCCAAACCCGTTTGTTGGGCCTCACTTCAATCACTTCACCTTCAACTCGGAAAGCTTGCGTTCCGACCATGTCAAAATCTCCGGCTTTCCATCGGTCACCGCCACGGTGTGCTCAAAATGCGCCGAAGGTTTTCCATCACGCGTGATGACTGTCCATCCATCGCGCAACACTTTCACTTCGGCTCCACCTGCATTCACCATCGGCTCAATCGCGATTGTCATTCCTGCTTTCAATCGCGGCGAACCACCGCCCGTGACAAAATTCGGTATCTGCGGTTCTTCATGAACCGACCGACCTACTCCGTGCCCCACAAATTCTCGCACGATGCTGAAGCCATTGGCTTCTACTCGCGCCTGAACTGCGCGCGAGATGTCTGACACCCGGTTCCCAGCCAACGCGCAGGAAATTCCATCGTATAAAGCCTGCTCGGTCACTTCAATCAATTTTTTGGACTCAGGGTCGCACACGCCCAATGTCACCGTCTTGGCAGTGTCACCGATGAACCCATCCACCACCACTCCCACGTCCAGACTTAAAATGTCGCCATACTGCAATCGGCGCGGCCCAGCTATTCCGTGCACCACTTCTTCATTCACCGAAAGGCAAATGTGACTCGGGTAACCTCGGTACCCCAAAAACGCACTCTTCGCTCCGTGATGCTTAATGCGCGCCGCCGCAAATTCATCGACCTCTTTGGTCGTTACTCCGGGTTGAACCCATTGGGCCACCTCATCGAGAACTGTCCCCGCGACGCGTCCAGCCACCCGCATCAAACCCAGTTCCTGATCGTCCTTGATGGGAATCATGGCCTCTTTGGGACGCAACAGCAGCTCAACCATTGCGGCCACGAATCCTGCCTTTCGCCAAAAATCCGTCGTAATGCCGCATCATCAAGTGCGACTCCATCTGCTTCATCGTGTCCAGCATCACGCCGACGGTGATGAGCATACTTGTACCGCCAAAGAACTGCGCAACGGCAAAATTAATTCCAACCCCTTTCATCATGAGTGCCGGGAGAATCGCGATCGCCACGAGGAATAGAGCGCCCGCCAGTGTGATCCGGCTCATCGTGTGATGAAGGAAATCGCTCGTCGGACTTCCAGGTCGCACCCCGGGAATGTAGCCACCGTACTTTTTCAGATCATCAGCAATCTGTGTCTCGTTGAATTGTGTCGCCACCCAGAAATAGGAGAAGAACAGAATCATCAATCCTTCAGTGACCAAATACATCGGCTGACCGTATTGCAAAAGATCGCCCACATCCGTCAGGAAACTGATTCCACTCGTCTTGCCGAGCACTTCAAAAATCTTCTGCGGAAACATCAGGATCGCCTGTGCAAAGATGATCGGCATCACTCCCGCATAATTCACTTTGAGCGGCATGAACGAAGATCCGCCTTGGAACACTTTCGAACCCTTCACACGCTGCGCGTACTGCACAGGAATCTTCCGCTGCGCCTGTGTCACAGCAATGACTCCGGCAATCACTGCCAGCAACAACAGAATCAATGCGATTCCATGAAACGGGTGGAACTTCGATGCCTCGCGCGCTGCCGCAAACCCGTTCTCGCTAAGGTTTGGTAAAAACATCTCAAACAACGACTGCACCGCCTGCGGAAAACGAGCCACGATACCAATCGAGATGACCAACGAAATGCCGTTGCCAATGCCGCGTTCCGTGATTTGCTCACCCAACCACATGAGCAACACCGTGCCGCAAGTGAGAACCAACGTGGTCGTGATGTGATAAGCCCAACCAGGACTTTGAACCAGAGCTGGCGCGCCATTGCCAAACATCTGTTCCGGTTTTTCCCAGCCAAGTGACATCACGAATCCTTGGCCCAAACAAAGGATCACCGTCATGTAACGACCGTATTTGACAACCTGCGCACGCCCCCCCTCTTCTCGGACCATCTTTGCCAGCGAAGGGACAACGGCCGTCATCAACTGCAAAATAATCGTCGCGCTGATGTAGGGCATGATGCCCAGCGATCCAATCGCGCAACTCTCCAGCGCGCCGCCGGTGAACATGCTGTACATGCCCAGCAAACCCATCCCCCCGTCTTCACCTTTGTCCCGCGAAGACTCAAGAAACTGCACCAATGCCTGACCGTCCAATCCCGGGATGGGAATCAACGCGATGAGTCGGCAGACCGCCAGCAATAATAGCGTGAAATAAATCCGCTCCCGCAATTCAGGAATGCGGAAGCAATTCTGCAGTGTATTGATGAACGACTTGATCATTACCAGAGGCGATCGGAATCAGCCTTTGACCACCTCGCATGAACCGCCAGCAGCCTCGATGATGGCCTTGGCGTTGGCACTGAATGCCTGCGCTGAAACTGTCAGTTTTTTGGTCAACTTACCCTTGCCCAAAATTTTGATCCCATCAGAAGTTCCATTCGCCAATCCAGCTTCGCGCATCGCCGCTGCATCGACCTTCTGACCGTTATTAAAAGTTTCCAAGTCGCCGACGTTCACCGGCAAATAATAGGTGCCAAATGAAACGTTGTTGAAGCCGCGCTTGGGCAAACGACGGATGAGCGGCATCTGGCCGCCTTCGAATCCGGGACGAAACGCACTGCCTGTGCGTGACCCCGCGCCTTTGGAACCACGCGTACTGGTCTTGCCGTGACCGCTGGATTCGCCTTGACCGAGCCGCTTGCGACGAGTCTTCGCTCCGGGCCGTGGTGAAAGATTGTGCAGTCGCATACTATTTCTTCTCCTTCATGATTCCGCGCGCCTTGAAAACGTCCTCGCGCAGGCGCAATTGTTTGAGCGCTTGGATGGATGCTTTGGCGACGTTGGATGGATTTCTCGATCCGTAACATTTCGTCAGCACATCTCGGACTCCCGCTGATTCCAAAACGGCGCGGACAACTTTGCCAGCAATCAATCCCGTGCCGGGCGATGCGGGACGCAACAAGACGCACGCACCGCTAAATTCAGAAAACACCTCGTGCGGAATCGTCGGTCCCACGAGTGACACATTCGCCATCTGCTCTTTGGCGGTCTCGGTTCCTTTGCGGATGGCATCGGCCACTTCGCCCGCCTTGCCCAAGCCCAAGCCCACGCGCCCCAGCTTGTCGCCCGCTACGACCAGCGCGCTGAAACTGAATCGCCGACCGCCTTTGACAACCTTCGTCGAACGGTTGATGAAAATAACTTTTTCGGCCAGCACATTGCCATGCTTGTCCAGCGACGGAGCTGGTGGAAGCCGACGACGGCGTGGCCCAGCCCCACCGCGTCCAAATGAATTCCCTTCGCCAGAGGATTGCCCTCCGCTCGAAGCGGCAGCCGTTGGCGCTGCCGATATGGGTGTCTCTACAATTTTGGGTTCTTCAGCCACTTGTTTCCTTTACTAAATTTTCAGTCCTGCTTCGCGCACGGCGTCAGCCAGCGCCTTCACCTTGCCATGATATCGCGCTCCGGATCGGTCAAAAATCACAGTGCTGATACCTTTGGATTTGGCGGCCTCGGCTGCCGCGCGACCGACGGCTTGCGCGCTGTTAAAATTAGAGGCCAACTTTTCGCGGTCCGGCATGGTCTTGTGCTGCGTGGATGCCGCGGCCAATGTGTGTCCTGTCGCGTCATCAATGAACTGCACGTAAATGTTGCGGCCGGTGAATCGGACGCTCATCCGTGGACGAGCAACCGTTCCAATGAGTTGCTTGCGAATCCGCCAGCGACGCTTTTGTCGTAAATCAATTTTCTTCTCGGGTTTCATCTTTCAACCTTCTAACTATTGAACCGTCTTGCCTTCCTTGCGCTCGATCTTCTCGTAGTCGTACTTCACTCCCTTGCCCTTGTATGGCTCAGGCGGGTAGTAACCCCGAATCTCGGCGGCGACTCGACCGACAACCTGCTTGTCGGGTCCCTCAATCGTGATCTTTGTGTTCGCCTCGATGGTCACTTTGATCTGATCAGGTATGGGATAATTAATCGGATGCGAGTAGCCGAGTGTCAGATTCAGGAGCTTGCCCTGCAACGCTGCCTTGAATCCGACGCCATTGATCTCGAGCTTTTTCACGAACCCGTCCGTGACTCCCTTGATCATATTCGCGATCAATGCACGGGATAATCCGTGGAGCGCCTTCGCTTCGGAATCATCCGAATCGCGAGTGACCACGATTTGATTATTTTCATGAACGGCCTTGGTGCGAAGCGGCAAATCTAATTGCAGCTTTCCTTTGGGACCTTCGACCTTCAAGTGATTCGCGGTGATGGCCACTTTGACCTGCGCCGGAACCGCCACTGGTAATTTGCCTATGCGTGACATAATTTCTCCCTTACCAAATCAGACAAAGCAATTCGCCACCGAGGTTTTGTTTGCGAGCTTCAACACCTGAGAGAACTCCCTTGGGCGTTGAAACAATGGCTGTGCCAATACCACCAAGAACGCGCGGAATATCACTGCAGCCCACATACTGGCGGCGACCGGGTGTGCTCACTCGTTTGAGGCCGGCGATGATTCCCTTTCGATCCTGATATTTGAGAGTGATGGTCAGCTTCTTGATTTTAGCCCCCTCCACTTTCACTTCATTCACGTAGCCCTCGCGCTTTAAGATTCGTGCGATGTCCTCCTTGATGCGTGAGTGGGGCATTTCTACCAGTGGCTTCAACGCTTGAGTCGCGTTGCGAAGCCGGGCGAGCATGTCTGCGATTGGGTCCATAATTCCTATTACCAACTTGCTTTTGTAACTCCTGGGATCAATCCCGAGATCGCCATCTCACGCAATGTGAGTCGCGACACACCGAACTTGCGATGAAAGCCACGGCGACGCCCCGTCACGGAGCATCGGTTGACTTTCCGCACCTTGCTGGAGTTGCGCGGCAACTCCGAGAGCGCTGCGTAGTCGCCCTTGGCCTTGAGTTCCGCGCGCTTGACAGCGTACTTCGCCACAAGCCGTGCGCGTTTCTTCATCCGTTCTATCCATGCTTTTTTGGCCATGATATTTCCGGTTATTTCTCTGCAAACGGCATCCCCATCAACTTGAGGAGATCCAACGCCTCTTCATTTGTTTTGGCAGTCGTCACAATTGTGATATCCATCCCCTGCTGCCGTGTGACTTTATCCAATTCGATTTCCGGGAAAACTGTCTGATCGGAAATGCCCAGCGAATAATTCCCGCGTCCATCAAAAGAACGCGGCGAGATGCCACGGAAATCTCGGATGCGCGGCAATGCCGCCGACGTCAACCGATCCAGAAATTCATACATCACCTCGCGACGGAGCGTCACGTGACATCCAATGATCTGCCCTTCGCGCAATTTGAAATTGGCGATGCTCTTGCGAGAGCGGTCCAGAACCGGCTTCCGGCCAGTGATCATTCTCATATCGCGCATCGCATCATCGACTGCCGATTTTTCCATGCTCGCACTCACTCCCATGTGCAACACAATCTTTGTGATTGTCGGCACTTGATGGAGATTGGTGTAGCCACGGCTCTTGAAGAGCGCCGGGCGCACAACCGATTCATACTTGGTCAACATTCTCGGCTTCATTGTCAGCTTTTCTTCGTCTTGGCCGCTTCAGGGCGTTTAGCCTTGCGGCGGTTGAATTCATCCATCTTCATCACGTTCGACACGTGGATGGTCGGATTCATCTTCATGATTGTTCCCTGCGGAAACTGCTGGCTCCGCTTCACGTGCTTCTTGATCTTGCGATCGTCAGCCAAATCAGGGATCTCCAGCTCCACACGATGCGTACCGGTGATCATACGCAACACTTTTCCCTGACTGTTCTTGAATGAACCGCTGATCACGCGCACCTCGTCACCACTCCGAACGTGGTAACTCTTCGGCCCCTCTTTGTTCTTTGATTTATGCCCCATAAAATTAGAGAACCTCCGGTGCCAGTGAAATGATCTTCAAAAATTTCTTGTCACGCAGTTCGCGCGCCACAGGCCCGAAGATACGCGTGCCTCGCGGCGCCTTATCTTTATCGATGATCACCACAGCATTGTTGTCGAACCGCAGATAGGAACCATCGATACGACGAATGATTTTCTTCGTGCGCACAATGACAGCGTCGCAAACTTCGCTCTTCTTCACCGTGCCATCGGGTGCCGCCACCTTGACGTGTACTTTGATCACATCACCGATTTCGCCGTAGCGCTTGTTCCGGCCGAGCACACCAATCACTGCCGCGCGCTTCGCGCCGGTGTTGTCCGCCACATCACAAATTGATCGTATTTGGAGCATCGTTATCTCCTATCAGGCTGCTGCCACTGGGTTAGTTGAAGAAATCACTTGCACCAGCGTCCAGCGCTTCGTGCGCGAAAGCGGGCGTGATTCCTGAATGAGCACCGTGTCACCCATTCCCGCCAATTCCTTTTCGTCGTGCGCGTAATACTTCTTGGATTCAGACACCACTTTTTTGAACACCGGGTGGCGGAAACGCCGCACGACACGGACGACGATGGTCTTCGTCATCTTATCCGAAATGACCTCACCGGTGCGTACTTTCGCGTTAGAAACTGTTTCGTTCTCTGGCATAATCAAGTGGTCTTTACTTTCAACCGCAATTCCGACCTGCGCGTCTGGATTCGCGCCATGTCTTTGCGCATCTCCCGGAGGCGATGCGGTTTCTCCGTCGGTCCTGCAACCTTTTGCAGCCGCAAATTAAATAATTCCAGTCGCATGTCGCGAACCTTCGTCTGCAACTCGACCTCAGATAAATCTTTTATTTCAACGTATTTCATCGGTGCTTTCTCAGAAACCATGCCGCTTGATGAAGCGAGTCCGGATTGGCAACTTCGCCGCAGCCAGCCGCATCGACTCCTTCGCGATCGTCTCCGAAATTCCGTCCACCTCGAACAGAACATTGGCCGGGCGAACCACAGCCACCCAACCTTCAACTCCCGCTTTGCCTTTACCCATTCGAGTTTCAAGCGGCTTCTTCGTGTACGATTTCTGCGGGAAAATCCGGATCCACATCTTGCCACGGCGTTTCATATGGCGCGAAATGGTGACGCGCGCCGCTTCAATCTGCCCCGTCGTCATCCAGCAACGATCAAGCGCCTGCAGACCGTATTCACCAAAGGCCACCGTGTGTCCTCTGCGCGCGATGCCTTTGCGGCTGCCGCGGTGCATCTTGCGATATTTTACTCGTGCCGGGATTGTTGCCATGACCTATAATTCCTTAATTCGTTGCGGGTGCCACTCCCATGATCGGATCGGCGATCACAGGTTGTGCCATCCTCTTCGGCGATGCTTCGCCTTTGCAAATCCAGCACTTGATACCAATTTTCCCCTGCTGCGTATTTGCCTCCGCAAAACCATAATCGATATTCGCGCGCAACGTGTGCAGCGGAACGCGACCCAATAAATATTGTTCCATGCGGGCCAATTCTGACCCACCCAAACGCCCTGAGCAGCGGATGCGAATTCCCTCGGCACCCATATCCATCGCCGACGCGAGCGCTTTTTTCATGGCGCGACGAAAGGCGATACGACGCTCCAATTGCAACGCAATGCTCTCAGCCACCAATTGCGCGTCCAACTCAGGCTGCCGTATTTCTTTGATCTCAATATGAACTTCCTTGTTCGTCATCTTTGAGATGTCTTCTTTCAACTTCTCAATCTCTGTCCCTTTGCGGCCGATGACCACGCCAGGTCTGGCTGTGACAATTGTGATGCGGCAACGTCCGCCAGCGCGCTCGATCAGAATCTTGGTGACGGCGGCCGCCTCCAACTTCTTTTTCAGCATTGTGCGAATGTTGTAATCTTCCGAAAGTAATTTACCGAAATCACGCTTGTCGGCATACCACTTCGACGCCCAATCGCGTGTGAGCGGCAATCTGAACCCTGTTGGATTTGTTTTCTGACCCATTAGAAATCCTAGTTTGTATCTGCCGGTTTAACTTTGGGCGCCTTTTCTTTGACGACCTCTTTTTTCTCCACGAGCGTCACCTTGATGTGACATTTGCGCTTTAGAATCCCAGAACCACCGCCACGCGCACGCGTCACCCAACGCTTGATTGGCATGGCCTGTCCAACGACCGCTTCCTTCACAACCAACGTGTCGGCCTTGAGCTGATTGTTGTGCTCTGCGTTGGCGATCGCCGAATCCAGCGTCTTGGCAACAAGACGCGCTGACTTGCGCGGAACCTGTGCAAGAACAGCCTTTGCCGCAAGAGCGCGCAGCCCTTGAATCTGCCGCACAACCTCGCGCACTTTCTGCGCGGACATGCTGACGTTTTTTGAAATGGCTCGAATCTCCATGGACTATTTCTCCACTTTGGCGGTATGAGCGCCGTGCTTCTTAAAGGTCCGCGTCGGAGAAAATTCGCCGAGCTTGTGCCCGACCATGTTCTCAGTGACGAACACTGGGTTAAAAATCTTGCCGTTATGCACATTGAACGTGTGCCCTACAAAGGTCGGCGTGATCGTCGAACGGCGTGACCACGTCTTGATCGGTTTCTTCAGACCAGCTTGATCCATCTTGGCGATTTTCTCCAAGACGTGCGGGTCAACAAACGGCCCTTTTTTAATCGATCTTCCCATGTGTGCTTACTTTCGTTTCATCGGTCGGCCATCGCGCCGAACGAGAATGAATCGGTTGGATTGTTTCTTTTTCAGGCGAGTCCTGAATCCCTTGGCCAATATGCCCCACGGCGAAACCAATTGCTGCCTGCCGCCACCGCCCTTGGATTTGCCCTGTCCACCGCCCAGCGGATGGTCCACCGGGTTGCGCGCCACACCGCGTGTGATCGGGCGCTTGCCACGATGACGAGTGATGCCTGCCTTGCCCCAAATTTGTTTTTCGTGCTCCGTGTTTCCGACTTGTCCAATCGTTGCGTAACAATCCTCGTGCACTCGACGAATCTCGCCCGATGGAAGGCGAATCTGAGCGAACCCTTCACCCATCGACATCAACGTCGCCGCCGAGCCAGCCGAACGAACCATTTGGCCACCGCGTCCGGGCACCATTTCCAAATTGTGAATTTCCGTGCTCACAGGAATGGATTTCAACGGCAGCGCATTGCCGGGTTGTGCAGGAGCATGCTCTCCGCTGTTCACTTTGGCGCCGACATTCAAACCGACCGGCGCGAGGATATAACGCTTCTCTCCGTCCGTGTATTGTAGCAAAGCAAGTCGTGCCGAGCGAATCGGATCGTATTCAATGGCCAACACGGAAGCTTCAACCCCGTGCTTGTTGCGTTTGAAGTCAACATTGCGAATCATCTGCTTCGCACCGCCGCCGATGCCACGGGCCGTCACTCGACCGTAACTGTTACGGCCGCCAGTGCGTTTGCGCGGGCTGAGAAGACTCTTCTCCGGCTTCGACTTCGTGATTTCATCAAACGACGACTTAGCGATATATCGCTGCGACGGCGTTAGTGGTCTAAATGTTTTTACAGCCATGAGAGCCTCACACTAAATCAATCTTGTCCCCTTGTTTCAAAGTCACGATCGCCTTCTTCCAGTCGGACAATTGAACTGGAGAACGAGTCATCTTCCGTTTCACTTTGCCGTGCACGAGTTGCGTGTTCACGCTGCAAACGGTCACCTTCGGAAATAATTCCTTGAGCGCGGCGCGAATCTGCTCCTTCGAGGCATGCCGATCCACGACGAATGTGTATTTCGGCGCCGGTGTCCAAGGAGTCTTCGCGTTCTCCGTCTTCTTCTTCTTGGCTTCCATGCCTTGCGTCCGCTTGAACTGGTACAGATCCTGAAGGGACTGCGCCTTTTCCGTGGACCAAACGTGCTTGATGATTGTCGTCGCGTTCATGGATTCCTTACTTCAGACGCTCCGTGATTTTCTCGAGAGCCGGTTTGGAGACCACCAGCTTGTCGCACAAAAGAATTTGATACGCGTTCACCGAATCCGCGCTCGCCAGTTCGACACCCGGAACATTCCTCGTCGCGAGCAAAAGGTTCTTCCCCGGTTTATCTTCCAGCACCAACACCGATGACGATGAATCAATCTTGAGCGCATCCAACGCGCGTAAAAATGTCTTCGTCTTGTTGTCGGCCAAAGTAAAACTGTCCACCGCGACTAAATCGCCAGCGCTCAGTCGCGCGCTCAATGCCTTGCGCAACGCAAGTTGTTTGGTGACTCGGTTGACCTTCTTCGAAAAATCACGCGGACGAGGACCAAACACCACACCGCCACCCACCCACAATGGCGAGCGTTTCATACCGGCACGAGCGCGGCCTGTGCCCTTCTGTTTCCACGGCTTCTTGCCTGAACCCTGCACTTCGCCTTTGGTTTTGGTGTTGGCTGTGCCGCTGCGGTTGCCCGCGCGAAACGCCACCACCGTGTCGTGAACGGCCTGCGTGCCGCGTCCATCTTCGATCAGCTCAAAGCCAATCGTGACTTCCCCGTGGTTCTTTCCGTCAATTGAATGCAAACTTAAATTCATATCCCTGCCCTATTTCTTTCCCGTCTTCGGGTACTTTCTGGATTCGCGGATGACAACGTAATCCCCATTGGCGCCCGGAATGGCTCCTTTGATGAGAAGCAAATTGTCTTCTTTGCGAACCTGAATGACTTCCAAACTTTGCGAGGTGCGTTGGTCGCGTCCCATGTGACCGGGCAACTTCTTGCCGCGCACAACTAATCCTGGCGTCGAACGGTTGCCAATCGCACCCGGACGACGTAGCCAGCCCTTTTGTCCGTGCGATGCATTGCCGCCACCAAATTTCCAGCGACGCACAACACCTTGAAATCCTTTTCCCTTGGTCACGCCAATCGCGTCCACAATATCGCCCTGCGCGAACACATCCACGCTCAACACATCACCAGGCTTCACTTCGAGAGGGAAATTGCGGAACTCACGAAGACGAACCACTGGATCAGCTTGATGCTTTTTCAAGTGTCCTTGACGTGCTTTCGACAAACGCGATTCCTTTTGCTCACCGAAACCGAGCTGCACAGATTTGTATCCGTCAATCTCCGGAGTCTTGCATTGCACGACACGGTTGGGGCCTGCGAGCACAGCAGTCACACCGATTGAACGACCCTTGGCATCGTACACGCGCAACTGACCAATCTTTTTTCCAATCAAGCCGAGCATGTTAGGTAATAATCTTGATGTTGATGTCGACACCGGCCGGGAGGTTGAGCTTCTTCAACTCGTCCACCGTTTTGGCGGTCGGCATGAGAATATCAATCAGGCGCTTGTGCGTCCTCTGTTCGAATGTCTCTTGTGATTTTTTGTCGCAATGCGGTGAGCGTTGCACAGTGAACCGCTCGATGCGTGTGGGCAACGGCACTGGGCCAGACACACGACCGCCGGTGCGCTTGACGGTTTCCACGATGTCGCTCGATGATTTGTCGAGCACGCGAAAATCGTATGCTTTCAGTCGGATCCTAATTTGATGTCCAGCCATGATTCGTTATTATTTATGACCTGGCTGCAGGCCGTGATTTCCGTTTGTCCAAAATGGTTTCAACAATGCTTTGCGGCACTTGCTCGAAGGTCAGCGGCTCCATCGAGTACGAGGCGCGCCCTTTTGAAAGCGAACGGATGGCCGTGGCATAACCGAACATTTCGGCCAGCGGCACTTCACCCGTCAATGAGGCTGAAGCAAACTTCATCTCCATCCCCAAAATGCGTCCACGACGACGGCTCATATCGCCCAAAATATCGCCCTGATATTCTTCGGGAGTGTTGCACTCCACCTTCATCACCGGCTCAAGCAAAATCAAACCCGCTTTTTGCGCAGCATCTTTCAGCGCGAAAATACCAGCCATCTTGAATGCCAGCTCATTGGAATCCACGTCGTGGAAGGATCCATCGACGATGTTCACTTTTATATCGATGATCTGATATCCGGCCAATACGCCGCTGGCAATCGCTTCGCGAACGCCATCCATCACTGCCGGAACAAATTCTCTGGGAATCGCGCCGCCAACAATCTTGTTCTCGACTTCAACTCCCTTGCCGCGTTCGTTCGGCTCGATCGTTACGCACGCATGACCATACTGCCCACGGCCACCGCTCTGCTTGATGAATTTGCCTTCGCCTTCGGCAGACTTCGTGATCGTTTCACGGTACGCAATCTGCGGTGCGCCGGAATTGGCTTCCACCTTGAACTCGCGGAATAACCGGTCGCAGATGATCTCCAAATGCAATTCGCCCATGCCGGCGATGATCAACTGGCTGGTCTCTGGATTGGTGAAACAACGGAAAGTCGGATCTTCCTCAGCCAATCGCTGCAAGCCCTCGGCCATCTTTTCACGGTCAGCCTTTGTCTTCGGCTCAATGGCCATTGAAATCACTGGCTCGGGGAAAGTCGGCGGCTCGAGCAAAACTTCGCCGTTCTCGTCGCACAGCGTGTCACCCGTGGTGATGTTGCGCAGACCAACCAACGCAGCAATATCTCCGGCAAATGCGCAGTCCACATCCTTGCGCTCGCTGCCTTGAATAATCATCAACCGGCTGACGCGATCGCGCCGACGCGTGCGTGGATTGTAAATGGTGTCGCCCTTTTTCAACTGGCCGCGATACACACGGAAAAACACGAGCTTGCCAGCAAATGGGTCCGTCCAAAGTTTGAATGCGAGCGAACAAAATTTATCGTGATCCGTCGTGTCAACAGTCACCTTCTCCTCGGTGACAGGCAATTGACCAATGGCGGGAGGGATGTCCAACGGGTTTGGCAGATAATCAATGACTGCGTCCACCAACGTCTGCACGCCCTTCTTTTTGAAGGCCGACCCGCAAACCACAGGGATCAACTCAATCTTGCAAGTAAGCCGACGGATTGCCGCTTTGAGATCGACTGTCTCAATCGGTTTTCCATCGAGCACTTTTTCAGCAATATCGTCATCCTTATTGGATACAGCTTCGATCAGCTCTTCCAATGCTGCTTTGGCTTTAGCTTTGAGAGCATCGGGCACCTCAGTGATTTCGTATTTGAGACCTTCGTTGACAACCTCGGTTGCCCCCCAACTGATCGCCTTTTGGTTGACGACATCGATGACACCTTCGTAGACGTCCTCTGCGCCAATGGGGATGTAAATGGGATAGGCGTATGCGCCCAATTTCTTGCGCATGTCATCGAGCGCATTCTCAAAATTAGCGCCCGTGCGATCCATCTTGTTGATGAAGGCAATGCGAGGCACGCGATACTTCGTTGCTTGCCGCCAGACAGTTTCTGATTGCGGCTGCACGCCTGCCACGGCGCAGAACACGGCCACTGCACCATCCAAAACACGCATGGAACGCTCAACCTCCGCTGTGAAATCAACGTGTCCCGGAGTATCGATGATGTTGATCCGATGCGGAATGCCGGCAAAAGACTTGATCAATTGCGGCTCCGGTTTCTGCGTCCAAAAACAAGTCACTGCAGCGGAAGTGATCGTGATGCCGCGCTCGCGCTCCTGCTCCATCCAGTCCGTCACCGTGTTACCGTCATCCACATCGCCGATCTTATGGATGAGGCCGGTGTAAAACAGGATGCGCTCGGTCGTCGTGGTCTTGCCCGCATCGATATGCGCGGCAATACCAATATTCCGAGTCCGCTCGAGCGTGTATTCTCGACCGGCCGCATTCACTGATTTAATTTCTGCAGTCGCCTGCATTTCGTATAATTCCGATAAAAAACGCCCCGAGTTCACTGCCACTCGGAGCGCTTCAACAATCACCGCTGCTACCAGCGGAAATGCGCAAAAGCCTTGTTGGCCTGCGCCATCTTATGTACTTCGTCCCGTTTACGGATCGATGTTCCCTGCCCGTTATAGGCTTCCAAAATTTCGTTTGCCAACGCGTCCTGCATCGGCACTCCTTTGCGCGCATCTGCTGCGCGCACCATCCAGCGCAACGCCAAGGCCATCTGCCGTTCTCCAGAAACTTCCAACGGCACTTGATAAGTAGCACCACCCACTCGGCGCGCTTTCACTTCCAATCGCGGCTTCGCGTTGTCCACCGCTTTCTCCAACAATTCGAGCGGCGTGATCGTCGGTTGCTTCTCGGAAAGCTTCTCAAAGGCATCGTACACGATCCCCATCGCGACACTGCGATTGCCACTGCGCATGATCGTGCTTCCCAAGCGATACACCAATGCGCTGTTGTAGCGCACATCCCGCACCACCGTTCTTTTAATTGCTCTGCGTCTCCTTGACATCTTTCAAATCCTTTACTTCTTGGCCGCTGCCGCACGCGGAGCCTTCACTCCGTATTTCGAACGACTCACTCGGCGCTTTTCAACTCCGGTTGCATCTCGGTTACCGCGAACAATGTGATAACGCACACCGGGCAAATCTTTCACACGGCCACCGCGGATGAGCACAATGGAATGCTCCTGCAAATTATGTCCCTCGTCAGGAATGTACGCGATCACCTCGTGGCCATTTGTCAGGCGCACTTTGGTGACTTTGCGCATCGCAGAGTTTGGCTTCTTCGGCGTGCGCGTCATCACTTGCAGACAGACGCCCTGACGAAACGGCGCGTTCTCCAAGGCAGGCGACTTCGACTTGCCTTTGATCTTCCGGCGTCCCATTCGGACCAATTGATTTATTGTCGGCATGTTACTGGTACTTCCCGATTAAAATTCCAAACCCAAGATTAACGGGGGCGGGATAATAACAAAGGGTTTCTTCGTTGCAACAAGTATTTGAAAAACTTGTCCTCATCTCTAGCCCGCCATGGGTTCACTGAAGAGAAGAATGTTTTTCTCCTCGACAATTGGCTCTGGTTCGACAAGCGGTTTGAGCTTCAAATTGCGGTGAATATGATAGCCCGATCCCGCAGGAATAATGTGACCCATGATCACGTTTTCTTTGAACCCACGCAGGTAATCCACCTTGCCGAGTGTCGACGCATCGGTGAGCACGCGCGTCGTGTCTTGGAACGATGCAGCAGAAAGGAAGCTGTCCGTTTCCAGCGACGCCTTGGTGATGCCGAGCAAGACAGGTGATGCCTCGGCCGGCTTTCCACCCTTCTCCACCACTCGCCTGTTTTCTTCTTCGAAGCTGAGCTTGTCGATTTGTTCGCTCCAGAGAAAATTGGTGTCTCCCGATTCTGTGATGCGAACCTTGCGCAACATTTGTCGGACGATGATTTCGATATGCTTGTCGTTGATCGTGACACCTTGCAGTCGGTAAACCTCCTGCACTTCGTTCACGAGATGTTCCTGCAATTCTTGAACACCGCACACTTCAAGAATCTCGTGCGGCACAACTGGCCCATCCGTGAGTTGCTGTCCTTTCTTCACGGAGTCGCCCTTGAACACAATCACGTGCTTGCCGACAGGAACGAGATGTTCCTCTTCTTCGCCCGTGTGTGCATCCTTGATGATGATCGCGCGCTTACCGCGTGTAATCGGCCCGAAATCCACCACGCCGTCGATCTTCGAAATCTCGGCGGCATCCTTCGGACGACGCGCCTCGAACAATTCAGCCACACGCGGAAGACCGCCCGTGATGTCCTTCGTCTTCGATGATTTGCGAGGCGTTTTTGCCAGCAATGAACCGGCCACAATCGTGTCGCCTGAGTCCACAACCAAATGAGCTCCGGACGGAATCGGATAATTCGCGATCACCTTGCCGTGCGAATCCTCGATGATGACCTGCGGATGCAAATCTTCTTTGTACTCGATGACAACCATCGCGCGCTGACCCGAAGTCGCGTCTTCCTGACGTTCCATTGAAACACCATCAATGATGTCGTGAAAACGAATCTTGCCAGATTTCTCGGAAAGCACGGGGACGTTGTACGGATCCCACTGCACGAACATTTCGCCTTCCTTCACTTTGTCACCATTGGAAATGAAGATGACTGCACCAATCGGAATATCGTATGACTCAATTTCCACACCGGACTTATCAAGCACGACGACCTTGCCGTTCTTGTTCAGCACGATGTTGTTTCCGTCCTCGAGTTTGACGACACGAAGATCGTCGTACCGAAGTGTGCCGGCTGCCTTGGCCTTGATCTGCGGCTGCTTGAACACGGCCGATGCCGTACCACCGATGTGGAATGTGCGCATCGTCAACTGTGTGCCCGGTTCGCCGATGGACTGCGCGGCGATGATGCCGACAGCCTCGCCCATTTGAGCGGTTAATCCCGTGGCCAGATTGCGTCCGTAGCAAGCAGCACAAATGCCGAGCTTGTTTTCGCAAGTGAGAACCGAGCGAACTTTGACTCGTTCAATGCCGGCGTCTTCCACCATCTTGGCTGTCTCTTCGTTGAACTCTTCATTGACGTTCACGAGCATTTTGCCAGGGCTGGTCGGATTCGGGATGGCGTCTGCAGCGCGTCGACCGACGAGCCGCTCGCGAAGTTTGACAACCTCTTCTTCACCTTCAGTGATCGCTTCGACCAAAATGCCGTTCACCGTGCCGCAATCATGCGTTTCGATAATCACGTCTTGCGCAACATCGACCAGCTTGCGCGTCATGTAACCTGAATCGGCAGTCTTGAGCGCGGTATCGGCCAAGCCTTTGCGTGCGCCGTGCGTCGAGATGAAATATTCCAACACCGAGAGACCTTCGCGGAAGTTGGAGAGAATCGGTTTCTCGATGATGTCGCCGGACGGTTTGGCCATGAGGCCGCGAACACCGGCGAGCTGACGAACCTGCTGTCGATTACCACGCGCGCCGGAATCCACCATGAGCCACACGGGGTTGAACTCGGCTTTCCCTTGATTTGTCTCAAGGGTCTTGATCATGACGTTGGAAATACGGTCGGTGCAATGCGTCCAGATATCGACGATCTTGTTGTAGCGTTCGCCCGGCGTGATCACACCCTTGCGATACTGCTTCTCCACATCGCCGATTTCTTTCTGCGCATTATGGATTTCAACTTTCTTTTCCTTCGGGATGATCATGTCATCAATTCCGATGGAAATGCCGGCGCGAGTGGCTGCGCTGAATCCGATCTCCTTGAGATGGTCGAGCATGATCACCGTGCGCTCGTGCCCAGCAGTTTTGTAACACTGATTGATCAGTTCACCGAGCTTGCTCTTGCCGGCGACAAAGTTTGGGAAGCCAAGCTCCTCCGGCCAGATTTCACTGAAGAGCACGCGGCCAACGGTGGTATCAATCACTGACGCAGTCTCATTTCCGTAAATGGTCTTGCGACCTTTGTCCGGATTCGCCAAACGGATATGTTCGTGAATCGACACAGCGCCTTCGGCGATCGCCAAATGCACCTCGTTATTGTTCGAGAACAATTTGAACCGCACATAATCCTTGCGAAGTTTGCGCGGCTCGGCCGTGAGATAATAGCAGCCCAGCGTGATGTCCTGCGTGGGCGTCATGATCGGTTTGCCACTGGAAGGACTGAAGATGTTCAACGGAGCGAGCATCAACAACCGGGCTTCCAATTGCGCTTCGATCGAGAGCGGCACGTGCACAGCCATCTGGTCGCCGTCAAAATCCGCGTTGTATGCGGTGCAAACCAGCGGATGAATGCGGATGGCTTCGCCTTCGATGAGCACAGGCTCGAATGCCTGAACTGAAAGCCGGTGCAGAGTCGGCGCGCGATTGAGCAAAACGGGATGTCCACGGGTGACTTCCTCGAGAACGTCCCAAACTTCGGGAGTCTGTTTCTCGATCAGTTTCTTCGCCGAGCGGACGGTGTGGACGTAGCCCAGCTCTTTAAGCCGGCGGATGATGAACGGCTCGAACAAAACAAGCGCCATCTTCTTCGGCAAACCGCATTGGTTGAGCTTGAGTTCTGGCCCGATGACGATGACTGAACGTCCTGAGTAATCGACTCGCTTGCCCAAAAGATTTTGCCGGAATCGTCCGCCCTTGCCCTTGAGCATGTCGGATAAAGATTTCAGCGGGCGATTGCCTGCGCCAGTCACTGCGCGGCCGTGACGACCGTTATCGAACAACGCATCGACCGCCTCCTGCAACATCCGCTTCTCGTTCCGGATGATGACTTCCGGCGTCTTGAGCTGCATGAGATTCCGCAGGCGATTATTGCGGTTGATCACGCGACGATACAGATCGTTGAGATCCGAAGTGGCAAAACGGCCGCCTTCGAGAGGAACCAGCGGACGTAAATCCGGCGGAATCACGGGCAGCACTGTGAGAATCATGTTCTCTGGGCGAGCGCCCGAACCCATGAAGCCCTGATAAAGTTTGATGCGCTTGGCCAGCTTTTTGCGAACTTGCTTGCTGCGAGTTTCGCCCATCTGTCGCTGCAAATCTTCGACGCCCTTCTTGAGATCAATCGCAGCGAGTGCATCGCGGACACCCTCGGCCCCCATCTTGGCTGTAAACGCATCGGCACCGTAAGTCTCGCGCGCTTCACGGAATTCGGTTTCGGTGAGCAACTTGTTTTTCTCGATCGGCGTTTTGCCCGAATCGATCACGAGGTAATCTTCGTAATAAATGACGCGCTCAAGATGGCGTCCGGTCATGTCCAGCATCAATCCGAGCCGGCTTGGCATGCACTTGAAGAACCAGATATGGCTCGTCGGCACGGCCAGTTCGATATGCCCCATTCGCTCACGACGCACGCGAGCCAATGTGACTTCGACACCGCAACGGTCGCAGACAACCCCTTTGTGTTTGATGCGTTTGTATTTTCCGCAGGAACATTCCCAGTCCTTCACGGGACCAAAAATGCGCTCGCAGAAGAGCCCGCCCTTTTCCGGTTTGAATGTGCGGTAGTTGATCGTCTCCGGGTTTTTGACCTCGCCTTTCGACCGGCGTTTGATGCTCTCCGGCGAGGTGACTGACACGGACACGTACTCGACTAGATTGACGTTTTCCAGTCCCAACATTTCGCGCGCTGTTTCTATGGTGCTCATGGTATCGGTAATCTTTTTGGGTTAGCTGACCAGTTGGGCTAGCGTTTCTTCGGCCTTCTGTTTGTCCGTTTGGTTGGCATAACCGACCTTTACTTCCAAACCAAGTGCTTCCATTTCTTTGACCAGCACGTTGAATGACTCCGGAACTCCGGCCACCAGTGAGCTGTCGCCCTTGACGATGGCTTCGTAAATCCGGGTGCGCCCTTGCACGTCGTCGGATTTGACGGTGAGCAATTCTTGCAGCGTGTACGCTGCGCCGTAGGCTTCCATCGCCCACACTTCCATTTCGCCGAAGCGTTGGCCGCCGTACTGCGCCTTGCCGCCGAGCGGCTGTTGCGTGACGAGCGAGTACGGACCGACTGCGCGGGCGTGAATCTTGTCCGCCACCAAGTGGCCAAGCTTCATCATATAGATGTAGCCAACGACAATCTCCTGATCGAATCGTTCGCCGGAACGGCCGTCGTACAGATACGTCTTGCCGCTTTCGGGCAGCTTCGCCTGCTTCAAATAGCCACGGATGTCCGATTCCTTCATGCCGTCAAACACAGGCGTTGCGAATCTCATCCCGAGTGATTGCGCCGCCCAGCCCAAGTGCGTTTCCAAAACTTGGCCGACGTTCATACGCGAAGGCACACCGAGTGGATTGAGAACGATGTCAACCGAAGTGCCATCGGCCAAGTGCGGCATGTCTTCCACAGGCACAATTTTGGCGACGACGCCTTTGTTGCCGTGGCGTCCTGCCATCTTGTCGCCGACCGCCAATTTGCGTTTCGACGCGATGTACACCTTCACCGACTTGACCACGCCGGGGTCCACAGCATCGCCAGCTTCCACGCGCTGTTGTTCCTCGTCGTGCTGCAATTGCAGCTCGTCAAACTTCTTTCGGAACACGGCCAGAATCTCGGTGATCTTGTTACGGATCGGCGAAGGATCGATCTCGATCCGATCATAAACGCCCGCGAGTTTTCGCAGCAGCGTCTTGGTGATCTTCCGGTTTGCGGGAATGATAATCTCTCCGCTCTCGGAATTGACCACGTCCAACGGGATTTTCTCTCCGAGCAAAATGTTGCTCAATGCCTCGGTGAGTTGATCTTGAAGTTGGGAGACCTTTTTCTTGTGCTCTTCCGATGATTGCTTGTTCCCCTTGCCGCTTTCAGGAATCGAGATCTTGGCCTCTTTCTCTTTCTTGGAGGAAACTTTCACGTCCATCACAATCCCGCGAACGCCGGAGGGAACTTTGAGAGATGTGTCCTTCACATCCGCGGCCTTCTCGCCGAAGATCGCGCGCAGCAACCGCTCTTCGGGCGCCAGCTCGGTCTCGCTCTTCGGGGTGATTTTGCCGACAAGAATGTCGCCGGGCTTCACTTCAGCACCGACACGAATTACTCCATCCAGTCCCAAATCTTTCAACGCTTCTTCACCCACGTTCGGAATGTCCCGAGTGATTTCCTCTGGCCCCAACTTGGTGTCACGCGCGCCGCATTCAAATTCTTCGATGTGGATCGATGTGAATACGTCGTCCTTCACGATGCGTTGCGAAATCAGAATCGCGTCCTCGAAGTTGTAACCGTTCCACGGCATGAACGCGCAAAGCACATTCTTGCCTAACGCCAACTCGCCAAACTTCGTGCAAGGTCCATCAGCGATGATCTGACCTTTCTTGATCGACTGGCCGCGCTTGACGAGCGTGGTCTGGTTCACGCACGTCGCTGCGTTTGACCGCATGAACTTGCGCAATTTGTAAACGTGAACGCCATTGGCTGGATCGTGCTTAATCTTGCGTTTGCCTGTTGGCATCTCGCCATCTTCGGTCACGATGATTTCATCGCCGCCGACGGATGCGACTTTGCCATTGGCTTCAGCAGTCAACACGGCTTGCGAGTCGTAAGCGACGCGAGCTTCCAATCCCGTGGCCACGAGCGGTGCTTCGGCCACCAATAGCGGCACGGCTTGGCGCTGCATGTTGGAACCCATCAATGCGCGGTTGGCATCGTCGTGCTCCAGGAATGGAATGAGTCCGGCAGCGACTGACACGAGCTGTTTCGGCGATACATCCATGTAATCGACTTCACCAGGCAACACGTCGATGAACTCGCCCTTGCGTCGGCAAGTGACCATTTCAGTCTGAAATTTGCCGCGCTCGTCAATCAATGCGTTGGCCTGCGCCACGGTGTATTTCTCCTCGCGGTCAGCCGTGAGGTAATCGAGTTTTTCCGTTACGCGACCGTTCTCCACCTTGCGATACGGCGTTTCAATGAATCCGTATCCATTCACGCGAGCAAATGTGGCGAGCGACGCAATGAGGCCGATGTTCGGGCCTTCAGGCGTTTCAATGGGGCAGATGCGGCCGTAGTGAGACGGATGCACGTCGCGCACTTCGAATCCGGCGCGATCACGCGAAAGCCCACCAGGTCCAAGGGCCGAAAGTCGGCGCTTGTGCGTCGTCTCGGCCAAAGGATTGATTTGATCCATGAACTGACTGAGCTGGCTGCGACCGAAGAAATCGCGGATGACCGCAGAAAGAGCCTTCGGATTGACCAGCTTGGCCGGCGTCATTGAATCTGCGTTCTGATCAAACAATGTCATGCGCTCGCGAACGAGCCGTTCCGTGCGCGCCAAACCGACTCGGCACTGATTGGCGAGCAATTCGCCCACGGTGCGGACGCGGCGGCTTCCCAAATGATCAATGTCGTCGACCATGCCATTGCCCATCTTGAGTCGGAGCAAATAGCGCGTGGCTTCAGCGAGATCTTTTTTGGTCAGGATGCGATTGCCGTCATCATCCTGAATGCCGAGCTTCTGCAGAATCTTGTAACGCCCCACACGACCGAGGTCGTAGCGTTTCGGATCGAAAAACGTGCGCTTGAGCAAGGCGCGGGCGTTTGCGGCCGTCGGCGGATCGCCGGGACGGAGTCGGACGTAGATGTCTTTGAGTGCGGATTCCTCGTCCTTGGTCGGATCCTTTTTCAGGCACTTGATGATGATGCCTTCATCCACCGAGGTATCGACGACGCTCACTTTGGCAACACCGAGATCGGCGAGTTGCCGGAGCACAGCGCGGGAGAGCGGCTCAAACGCGCGGGCGATGATCACGTTCTTGTCCTTGTCCGTCACATCTTCGGTAAGGACAAAATTCTGGAGGTTCTCTTCTTTCTCGGCTGTCTTCAACGGCATGTTCTTGACGTCGTAAAATAATTTGAGCACGTCCAAATCCGATCCACCAGCATCGTCGTCCAAAAACGCCAATGCGCGGAAGAACGTTGTGATGAGGAATTTCCGGCGGCGTTTCTTGCGATCGAGATAGACGTAGAGCAGATCGTTGATATCGAACTGTGCCTCGAACCATGAACCGCGATCGGGGATGATCCGGAACGAATGCAGCATCTTGCCATTGGGATGTTGCGTGGCTTCAAACGCGAGACCTGGCGAGCGGTGCAACTGGCTGACAATGACGCGCTCGGCACCGTTGATCACAAAACTGCCCTGCGGCGTCATCAGCGGCAATTCACCCATGAACACGCGCTCTTCTTTCGTTCCTTTCGCTTCTTTCAAGCGGAAGGTAACGTGAAGTGCAGCTCCGTAGGTGATGCCCTCGCGGAGACATTCCAGCCAAGTCAACTTTGGCGCACCGATTTCGTAGCTGTGGAAATCGAGTGTGATGGAACCATCGTAACTATCGATGGGAAACACCTCCTTGAAGACTGCCTGCAAGCCTTGTGCCTTGCGCTTGCTCGCCGCCACTTCGACTTGCAGGAACTCGTTGTACGAGTCGGTCTGCATCTCGATCATGTTTGGCGGCTGGATGACTTCGTGAATCTTGCCAAATGAAATTCGTTCGGAGGGGTTCGCAGACATGTCAGTTATTCAACGGGTTTCTATACCAACTGGACTAGGCCGACCACAGGGCCGACACAAACAATAAAACTGCGGCGGCGGAAACCATTCGATTTTCCGCGTTCGCACTGGCGTCAAGACACTGCTCCGGCCGGGATCCCCGACCGGAACAGGTTGTGAATTCCATCAAATTACTTAAGTTCAACTTTGGCGCCCGCTTCTTCGAGCTTCTTCTTCGCCGCTTCGGCTTCTGCCTTCTTAACGGCTTCGAGAATCGTTTTGGGTGCTTCTTCAACGAGTTTCTTTGCCTCAGCCAATCCAAGACCGGGCTTGACCTCGCGCACCAGCTTGATGACGGCAATCTTCTTGTCCGGCGGAGCCGACACAAGAACCACGTCGAAGCTGTCCTTGGCTTCTTCAGCAGGTGCCGCTGCGCCAGCCGCTGCTGCTGCCACAGGCGCTGCTGCCGACACGCCCCACTTCTCTTCAAGCTTCTTAACCAAGTCGGCGGCTTCAATGATTGTCAGCCCGCTCAACTCGTCCACTATTTTATTCAGATCTGCCATATTACCTTTCCAGTTTCGTCGTCACCCGCAGCCGCGGATGGTTTCAGTTCGCCGCCGGCGAACCGACGATTTACCATTGTTGTCTCACAGTCGCCCAAGCCATGACTTGGCTTGCGGCGAAATTTATTCTCCCTTGTCCACTCGCGCCTGCAACACACGTGCCAGCGCCGCAGCCGGAGCGTTGATCACACCGGCGATCTTCGCGCGCAGTACTTCCATCGAAGGCAAATCCGCGTAGACCTTGAGGGTCGCCGCATCCAATCGCTCTTTGCCAAGAAATCCAAAATGAACTTTCGGTTTCTCGAACTCAGAGCTGAACACCTTGATCACCTTCGCGGCTGAAAAAATATCCTTCTTCCCAGTGACGACGGCTACCTGCCCCGCCAGCGCGCCGTTCAGCTCGCCAATGCCAGCCTCTTTGGCAGCAATGCAGAACAAGTTGTTTTTCACCACATGAACCTCGGCGCCTGCCGCACGCAACCGCCTGCGCAGTTCGTCAAATTGGCCGACGGAAAGTCCGGTGTAATCAGTGACGATGAAGTAAGGCGACGCACTCAAGCGCTCGACGTACTCTTTTGTAATCAGTTTTTTTTCTGCACGCATTTGAATTAGCTCCGATTAATTAGTGAATTCTTTCAAGTCCACACGCAGTCCCGGGCTCATCGTGCTCGATAGCGTGCACTTGATCAGATAGATCCCCTTGCAACTTGACGGGCGCGCTTTGCTCACGGCTTCGATCAGCGCGCGGGCGTTGTCCACAATCTCGCTCTGCTTGAATGAGATCTTCCCGATGCTGCAATGAACATTCCCCGTCTTGTCCACTTTGAATTCCACTCGGCCCGCTTTGAATTCCTTCACAGCCTTGCCGGTGTCATCAGTCACCGTGCCGGTCTTCGGATTGGGCATCAGACCGCGAGGTCCCAAAACCTTACCGAGCTTACGAACCTCGATCATCGCTTCCGGAGTAGCAATGGCCAAATCGAAATCGACCCATCCATCAGTGCATTTCTTGATGAGATCTTCGAAACCCACTTCGTTAGCACCCGCCGCTTTGGCTGAATCCGCAGATTGGCCAGGCTTGGCGAATACGATCACGCGGATCGTTTTTCCACTTCCATGCGGTAGTGGCACTGTGCCACGAACCATCTGGTCGGAATGCTTCGGGTCGACCCCGAGACGAAATGAGAGGTCAACCGTCTCATTAAATTTCGCGCGCGGCAGCAGCGCTAACGCGCCAACGGCCTCGGCCAGCGGATAAGCCCGCTTGTCATCCACATTTTTCTTGGCTGAATTGTATCGCTTGCTTGCCATAAAGAAATCTCCTTAACCAATCACTTCGATGCCCATGTTTCGCGCCGTGCCTTCGATCATTCGGGCGGCGGCCGCATCACTGGAGGCGTTGAGATCTTTGCCCTTCAGTTTAACGATCTCCAAAACTTGCTTCATTGTCACCTTGCCGACCTTTTCTTTGTTCGGCGTCTTGGAACCGGAGGCGATGCCAGCCGCTTTTTTGAGCAGGACAGCTGCCGGTGGCGACTTGGTGATGAATGAAAATGTACGATCGGCGTATACAGTGATGACGACCGGAATCTTGAGGCCAATCTGGTCGCGAGTACGCGTGTTAAATTCGTTGACGAATGACCCGATGTTGATGCCGTGCTGCCCAAGCGCAGGGCCGACCGGCGGCGCTGGCGTGGCTTTGCCGGCGTCGATTTGCAGCTTCACATAGCCGTTGATCTTCTTTGCCATAAATTAAGTCTTCTCCACCTGCCAATATTCGAGTTCGACGGGCGTGTTGCGCCCGAATATATTGATTGTCACTTTCAGCTTGCCCTTGCTCGGGTCGAGTTCTTCGATCGGACCGCTGTAACTCTGGAACGGGCCATCGCTGATCTTGACCGTCTCGCCCATTTCAAATTGCACCTTCGGCTTATCAATATCTTCAGCGCCGACAATCTGCGCCTTGATGGACGCGATCTCGTCCGATGGCGTGGCCGTTGGCCGATCTCCACCAATGAAACCGATAATTCCCTGCGTGTTGCGGATGAAGTACCACGGCTTCTCAATCAGCCGGCGACTGTCATCATACAGCACCATGTCGATGAATACGTAGCCTGGATAAAGTTTTCGTTCGGTGGTCTTCTTTTTACCACTGCGGACTTCCACAACTCTCTCTTTGGGGACAAGCACTTCGTTAATATACTCAGTGACCTCTTCAGACTTGATGCGCTTCTGTATGCTTTCGCATACCTTGTCCTCCTGTCCGGAGAGCGTGTGTAATACAAACCATTGACTGTTCATGCGCGTATTACTTTCTTATCTCAACATGAAATCCCAAACGCCGACCTTCACAATGAAGTCAGCCATGACTGTAAATAATCCCAAGAGAATGGTGGACACCAAAACGATCACCGTGTGATGCCACAATTCCAATCGCGTGGGCCACGAGCACTTTGATAACTGCACTCGAGTTTCACCAACGTAATTCTTCAACGCAGCAAGGTGCCCTTTCCTCCACAGGAAAATGAATGTACCGAGAATGGCAGCGACCCAAAACCACATCCACCAATCCGTCGCATTGGCAGGCGGCACTGCGATGGTCGGTGCCGTCGTGCTTGAGTCCAATATACGGACTCCGCCCTGCACCGCGTTGCTGGACGCGGTCACTGCGTTTGTCGTTGCGTTTGTCTCAATCATTTTCGTTTGGCGGAGGGGGAGGGATTCGAACCCCCGATGGCGTTTCCGCCATAGCGGTTTTCAAGACCGCCGCATTCGACCACTCTGCCACCCCTCCGGCCCACTCAATTTCTGGCAGGGCGAGAGGGACTCGAACCCCCAACCAGCGGTTTTGGAGACCGCTGCTCTACCAATTGAGCTACCGCCCTTAACTGATGGAGGTTGCAAAGGAATCCAGTTTCGGTGCAGCCAAACTCTAGCCGCACCATTTTGATTTATGTGACAATCTCGGTCACTCGACCTGAACCAATTGTCTTGCCGCCTTCGCGAATGGCAAAGGTTTGTCCCTTTTCCATTGCAACTGGCGCTATGAGTTCCACAGAAATTTCCGCTGTATCGCCAGGCATAATCACGTCCACACCTGTGGGGAGGGTGATTGTGCCGGTGACATCGGATGTGCGGACATAGAACTGCGGACGATAATTATTACCGAACGCCGTGTGTCGCCCGCCCTCGTCCTTCTTCAGCACGTAAATCTGCGCCTTGAATTTGGCATGTGGCTTGATCGATCCGACTGCGGCCAAAACCATGCCGCGCTCAACATCGCCCTTCTTCATGCCGCGAACGAGCACGCCGACGTTGTCGCCTGCCGTGGCTTTGTCCAACAGCTTGCGGAACATTTCGATGTCGGTGATGGTGGTCTTTTTCGTGTCCTGCAGACCGACCAGCTCGACTTCTGTCATACGAGCGATCTGTCCACGTTCAACACGGCCAGTGGCCACCAATCCGCGACCTTCAATGATGAACGTGTCTTCAACACACATCAGGAACGGTTTGTCGATTTCGCGAACCGGGAGTGGAATGAACGCATCGCAAGCAGCGAGCAATTCAGCAATTGCAGCCTTGCCAGCATCAGTTCCTTTCAACGCCTCGGTCGCGCTGCCGCAAACCATCGGCGTTGTATCACCCGGGAAATTGTACTTCTTGAGCAGATCTTTGATTTCCTCTTTCACCAGCTCGAGGATTTCAGGGTCATCTACCAAGTCACATTTGTTGAGGAACACTGTCATCGCCGGCACACCGACCTGTTTCGCCAGCAAAACGTGCTCACGAGTCTGCGGCATCGCGCCTGAAGAAGCATCCACCACGAGGATGGCGCCGTCCATTTGCGCTGCACCGGTGATCATGTTCTTCACATAATCAGCGTGGCCTGGGCAGTCGACGTGCGCATAGTGGCGCACTTCGCTCTCGTATTCCACGTGTGACACGGCAATCGTGACCGTCTTTGACTCGTCACGAATCGTGCCGCCCTTGGTGATGTCTTTGTAGGAAATAGGCGTCGCCATTCCCTTCTTGGCCTGCACATCTACAATCGCCGCTGTGAGCGTAGATTTGCCATGGTCGACGTGTCCAATCGTACCAATGTTGACGTGCGGTTTATTTCTTTTAAACTCTTCTTTTGCCATTTTCTCTCGCCTCGGTTTATTCCGTTTTTCCGTTTCTGGAGCCCATGATCAGGCTTGAACTGATGACCTCATCCTTACCAAGGATGTGCTCTACCAACTGAGCTACATGGGCGTCGGTTTATTAACAACTACCAAAAACGACAAAAAATCCCGAAACCATCCTCTTTTGCTTTCACAGAAGAGATGGTCGAGCGCAATTTCTTATCGGCCTTCTGGCCAGTTGTCGCGGGCTGTTGTAGCGGTCTGAATGATACCGTCAACTAATTTCTTTTCACTTTGACTCTTCATCCCCATCTCGCAATACGCGATTTCCAGCCCAATTCGGCCCCAACACCTTTTCCACCGTCCGAAAATGCAACTTCACCGCGTCATACATTTTGTTGCTGCCGTGCTTCGCATGAAAATCTTTCAACGCAACATCCACTTGCGCGCCCGCGCCTTTCGGCAGTTTCACACCGTACAACTTTTCCATGCCACTGAGCTTTCTTACAAACTCGTCTCTCGCCAAAATCGAAGCGGCCGCCACAGCAATATCCGATTCCGCCTTGTGCCGCTGCACCAATTCAATTTCGCGCCCCAGCGTCATCAATGCCTGTGCGACTGTCGCCTTACTTCGAGCAAACTGATCGCTGATCGCACGCACTGGCGCCGGATTCATTCGATGCTTCTGCCCCATCAAATTCTCAATCACTCGGGCGTGCCCCCACGCCAGTATTTTATTCACGCTTCCCATCTTCGCGTGAAGGCGGTTGTAAGAGGCATTGCCAATCGGCACCACTGTGGAGACACAACCAGGCGTCTTGCGAATCACATCTGCCAACTCGCCAATTTTTTTGTCACTCGAAATCGCTTTCGAATCTCGCACGCCTGAATCTTCCCAAGCGCGAATTACTTTTTCATTCACGTACACTCCCGCGATGCAAATCGGACCGAACAAATCGCCCTTGCCCGATTCGTCCACGCCCAAGCGCGCATCGAGCAACTCCGGGTTCATCTCCGTTTCATAACCCAGTCGCGCCTCCTTCAAGATTTCCGGCTCCAGAATGAACTCAATGAATTCGCCCGTCCCCTTGCCCTGCACCACCAGTTTGCCGCTCTCATAAAAAACCACGTTCAGCTTTTCGTGCTCACCGGCGAATCTCGCATAAGGCACCGTGCGCGGCTTGAAGCCACGCTCCCGCAAGAGCGCTTCCAATGCCGTCGCCTGCGCATCGTCCAACTTGATCGTGTGCGAAGTAATCGCCTTCAACCGCGCCAGCATCAGCCCACCTCTCCCGCCAAATCAAGCCTGACATCACCAAACCAACGCTTGCGTCAGACTATTTTTCTTTTGGGTCAAACACGACTGCAGCCTCGCGCGGCACAACAAAGAAATCTGGACCCACCAGTTTGAGCAAACGCACAATGCCCGCCGCAGGGATGAGAGCAGCAGGTTTCACTTCTTGGATTCTGTCGGCGCAGGCTGAGCTGGCCAAATGAAATGCGACCGCCACAATACGCCCGTGCGACGCCAGCAAAAAATCTCCCCTGCCCTGTCGCGACAAATTATCCGCCACCTCCTGACTTGGTTTTCCAAAAATGCCCGCGATCTGCCGTGGCGGCGCACGCGCGACCCTTATGCCATCTGGGTTTCAGAAATCATGCTGCAACAGACACAGGTCGCGACAGTCATTCCGTATTGGATTCGTTGGATGACCGCACTGCCGACTCTTGCCAATCTTGCTGACGCGCCGCAGGACAGAGTCCTCAAACTTTGGGAAGGTCTGGGTTATTACAATCGCGCACGAAATCTTCAGGGCGCTGCAAAAATGATTGTCAACGAATACAACGCCCGCTTTCCGGAGAGCTTTGCAGCGCTACTCGAGCTGCCCGGAATTGGGCGCTACACCGCCGGAGCCATTTGCAGCATCGCCTACGATCAACCCACGCCCGTCCTCGATGGAAATGTGGTCCGCATTCTCACTCGGATATTCGGCATTGGCGGCAATCCGAAGGAGAAAGTGACCAACACACAGCTATGGTCGCTGGCTGAAGGGCTGGTTCAAACTGCCGCACGAATTCGATTGAGCTGCTCGCACCTCAATCAATCACTGATGGAATTGGGCGCGCTCATTTGCACGCCACACCATCCGAGCTGCGATGTTTGTCCAGTCCGTCGTCACTGCGTGGCAAAACGCGATGACCGGACCGGTGAGTTACCGAACCTCGGGCCGAGAATTAAATCAACTGCGCGAAATTTCTTCGCGTTGATCATCGAGCGTGACGGCCAGTTTCTCGTTCGCCAACGCGAAGCCGGCGCCGTCAACGCTGGCCTTTGGGAATTTCCAAATGCGGAATTGCCCCGAGCAACACTCACCAACTCCAGATCGATTCGTGCTGTTGCAAAGTCTCAATTTCACATTGCCATCACGAAGCCGAACCCACTGTTTCAAATTCGTCGCTCCGTCACTCGCTATCACGATACGATTGAAGTTCTTCGCGCGAGCATCACTTCGAAAAATGCCCTACGTGAAAAGCCCTGGCGATGGCTCAATCTGGATGAACTCAATGCCATCGCCTTGAGCGGTGCGCATCGTAAGATTCTGAAGCGACTCAAGGACGGCGCAAATGCCGCTCACTGCTTTTGATTATTGCGCGGCGCGGGAATCGGCTGCGCATCGACTTCCTGATTTCTGCTACCGATGACAGCCTGACCGCGAATGCGATACTGCATCGCGCCCTGCGCATTATCACTTGCAGCCCGGCCAGCCTCGTTCGTGTTCTTTGCCTTGTTAGTCTTGGAATCCAACTGGGCAAGATTGTCAGCGGCGATTTGGCCGTAGAAAACAACGCGTTGTTTCAAACTTCGATTCGTGCCAACGACTTGAAAATTATACTCACCAGCACGCGACTGATAATGCGCATCATTCGATTGCGCAGCGGAAATCGCAGGCAGTCCGCCGCCTCCAGCTTGATTGGTTCGACGATCCCCGATGGTATTGGCTGGCGCCACTGCGATTTTACCGGATGCCACCAATTGCTTGGGTTTCAGCGCGATGTTTGGATTGATGGGCTCTGCCGTCAGATTACCGAAATAAACGGAACCGTCGGCGTCTGTCACCCGCACATTCGCGCCCGTTTGTTCGTATTGAAAACTCCGCAGGACGACATCTTCACCCAACTTCACATTCTCTTTCCGCAGGTCGCTTTTGATCTGGGAGAATTGTTCGCGGAAGGATTCTATCGCCATTGCTTCAGCCGAAGGCGACCCCGGCCCGGCGATTCCGATTGCAGAAGTTGCCGCTGGCGCTGCGCCCGCCATTCCGCGAAGTCCCGGTTGCATCAACGTATCTGCTTTTTTGAAGTCAGCCTTCTTCGAGGCTATCAGCGGGGCGAACGGTGTGACGAGTTGCAACGATTCCTTTTCAGAGATGGCGGACGAATTCGCAAAGCCTTTGGGATTGGATTGAGCTGGGGAGATTGAGTCGGCGTTGTTTTTTGCGACAAGAGCGGGCGACACGGGTTGCGAAATATAAACGATGGCGCAGGCAATGACGCCAGCGCACGCGGTGGCGAAAACCCATTGTGGCCAGAGTGAGGTTTCTTCGGATTGCGTGGCACGGACCGATGGCCAGACGCGGCGCGATTCGGAGAGCAACATCTCGCGCGTGGGGCCGTCCATGTCCAAAGATTTGCCGAGGTCGGCGCGCCGCTGCTGGGCGTAATTCTGCAGCCATTTCTCGATGT
Organism: Akkermansia muciniphila; assembly: GCA_945903605.1. GTDB lineage: Bacteria > Verrucomicrobiota > Verrucomicrobiia > Limisphaerales > UBA1100 > CAMDOH01. Next base: position 255 of record CAMDOH010000020.1, on the reverse strand, counting down.
TATTTGTGTCACCGTTCATATTCTCACCTATCTCTTAGACGGAGTTGCGTCTGAATTTCCCCTCGCAATTATTCTACGTAGAACTCCTTCAAGCTTGTCTTTGCACTTACTCAACCGCGAGCTGACGGTCTTTTCATTCAAATCGAGTGTCTGACTGATCTCGTCGTAATCGAGATCGGCGAAGTAGCGCAGCTCAAGAATTTCCTGACACGGGCCACCGAGTTTTTCGAGCGCTTGGCCAACGTGTTTCCAGTT
>CAMDOH010000019.1 GCA_945903605.1 Akkermansia muciniphila | reverse complement strand
GTGTGTTCAGCTTGGAACGGAATGGACGGCAGGACGTGTATCGCGCGGGCGATGGGGTGCATCGTATCTGGCTGCAGCAACGGCGGCGGTTTGCACCGTGGTGGAAGCGTCCGTTCATCGGCGTTGGTGCCTTTCATCGAAACATGCTTGCGCTCGAAGCGCAGACTTTCAATCCCGCCAACACGCGCCGAATCATCGTCAACTCGGAGATGGTCCGGCGCGAGATTTTGGAGAACTTCGGCTTTCCTGCGGAGCGGATTCACTTGGTTCGCAACGGCGTGGATCTGGCTCGCGCTCGCGCTGGAAACCGCGCTTTCACTCGTGCGCGATTCGGCGTGCGCGACGATGAGTTCCTCCTGCTCTTCGCGGGATCCGGCTGGGAACGAAAGGGGTTGGCATTTGTGCTGGCCGCACTGCGAAGGCTGGGAGACCCGCGAATAAAACTGTTGGTGGCTGGCAAAGGCAAACGTCCGTGTTGCGCTCCGGCCAACGCCATCTTCGCTGGGCCGATGCCAAACTTGGAGGACGCTTATGCGGCGGCCGATCTTTTTGTCTTTCCGCCCATCTACGAGCCATCGGCCAACGTCTGTTTCGAGGCGCTGGCGGCGGGATTGCCGGTGGTGACGAGCGCGTGCAACGGCGCGGCAGAAATAATTGAGCCAGACATCAACGGCACCGTGCTCCAAAATCCAGCGGACATTGGCGCGTTGGTTGAAGCCATTCGTTATTGGCAGGCGCGGCCAACCGCTCGCCCTGTGCCACTCAAGGCTGACTTGAGCATCGAACGCAACGTGCGCGAGACGCTGGCAGTCTTGGAATTGGCCGCCTCGGAACGAGCAGCGGAGGTAGCCCAATGAAAATCTCCGCGTGCCTGATCACGCTCAACGAAGAATCCAACCTGCGCCGCTGCCTGCAAAGTTGCGCGGGTTTGGTGGATGAGATGGTAGTGGTGGACTCGGGGAGCAGCGACGGCACCGAAACGATCGCCCGCGAATTCGGTGTGCGTTGGGTGCATCAGGACTGGTTGGGTTTTGTCGGCCAGAAAAATCATGTGCTGGGATTGGCCACGCATCCGTGGGTGTTGAGCATTGATGCCGACGAGGAAATCTCGCCGATGTTGGCGCAGGAAATTGCCCGCATCAAACAAACCGGTGCGCCGGACAATGTGGCCGGCTACAGCATGCCGCGCTGCGTGTTGTACGAGGGACGCTGGATTCGCCACGGCGACTGGTATCCCGACCGGCTGACGCGCCTTTTTAGAAAAACGGGCGCGCGATTTGCCGGCGGCAAGGTGCATGAGCGATTGGAATTGGCTGGTGGCCGCGGGGTCTCATTGAGAGGGGATTTGTTTCACTACTCATTCAAGGATGCCTCCGACCACTGGGCGCGCTGCCAGAAGTACGCTCAACTTTGGGCCGAGACACAATACGAGGCCGGCCGCACTTTCGGGCCGTTTGCGCCGTGGTCGCGATCGTCATTTCGCTGGCTTCGCGGGTATTGGCTGCGCGGTGGTTTTCTGGATGGACCTCAAGGCTGGCGCATCGCCCGAATGAACGCGCGCGAGGTGTTCCTCAAACACCGTCTCTTGCAGCAGATGCGACGCACTTGAATTGCGGCTGGCCGATTGTTCATACAAATCCAATTTCTGATTGCGAATATTTTTTGGTTTTCATTGATGCGGTTGTTGGTGAGGCTCGCGTTCGACTGAACTTGGTCACATGAGCAACGCGACAAGAAGGGAGTTTCTGCAGTCTGCGCTGGCGGGCGGGATAGGGGCGTTTTGTTTGCCGGCAAATGCGCAACCAACTCTGACGAACATCGGGCCATCGGGTGTTCCAATTTCAATCTCTGCTTTACCAATTCCCGAGGTAAAATTTCCGGTTCCTGTTTCAGCAACGGAGGAAAATATCTTGGGGCCCTATTACCGCGAGCTGGCGCCCTATCGCGCAAAGGTGACACCGCCATTGGAGCCGGGGCAATCACTGCTGATTCGTGGTCGAGTATGGGATTTTGCGGCGAAGAAACCGCTGTCGGGAGTGGTGCTGGATGTTTGGCAGGCGAATTCAAAGGGGAGTTATGATAATGACAATCCCAAGTCGCCTCCTGCTTCGGGGTTGTTTCATAATCGCGCGCGGATGATCACGGACGAGTCGGGTTATTACGAATTTGAAACGATTCATCCGGGGGCATACCAAATCGGGCCGGAGGCGTGGCGGCCACCGCACATCCATTTCATGGTGCGCCAAGCGGGATTCAAAAAGCTGGTGACGCAGATGTATTTTTTGGGCGACAAGCTCAACAAGCCCGACCAATTTTTCTTGCCGAGTCTCGCTGTGGCGATCAAGGAGTTGAAAGTTGGCAAGGAAAAGGTCGAGCTGGGCTGGTTCGACATCGTGTTGCAAAAGGAATGAACAACAGACGGGTGCGATAAACATTTATGGAAATTTACGTCAACCGTGAAGGGACCCAGTATGGGCCATTCGGCATCGATGATATCAACACTTACTTGCAGGATGGTAATTTTTCGCCGACCGACTTGGCTTGGCATGAAGGGTTGGCCGAATGGGTTCAGATCTCTTCGCTGGAGGGAGTTCAGGTTCCCGAATGGGGGAATGACGAACCGGCCGAGAGCGAGCCGGAGGCGGTGACGATCGTCGCCGGCAGTTCCAAAAAGAAGAAGATCATTATTTATGCAGGCGTGGGAGTTCTGGTGTCAGCGGTCATTTTTGCAGCAGTTTTCATACTGGTAATACAAAAGGGCGACGGTGACTCAGCCAAGGTTGACACCACTCCAAAGAAAAATGGTGTGCCAGCCAAGAAGGATGGAAATGATCCGGGCAAAGGTGTCGAATTGCCAACTGGAAATGGCACGAACTCGGCAGCCATGGTTTCATTCTCCAAAGAAATTCAGCCGATTCTCAAAAACAAGTGCGTGAAATGCCACGGCGAAGATCCGGCTCCAGACAAAATCAAAGGCAAACTCAATCTGACCGACCGCGAAGGCATCGAAAAGGGCGGTGAAAATAAAGACGCCATCAAGCCAGGAAAGCCGGATGAAAGTCTCATCGTCAAGCGCGTCAATGATGATAAAGATCCCATGCCGCCGGAAGGCAAAGGCACGCCATTGACCGACGAAGAGAAGACGAAGATCAAGGCGTGGATTGCTCAAGGCGCGAAGTTCGATTGAACCCTCATGAGTGCCGTCGCATCACACGCATTCCTCGGGGATGTGGATCGGATGTTCGACCGCGCTGCCGCCACACTTCAATTGCCGCCCGGGTTGGCGGAAAAAATCCGGACGTGCAACGCGATCATCCAGATCAAATTTGGCGTTGAATTGCGAGGCGGGTACCGCGTGTTCACGGGTTGGCGCGCGGTGCACAGCGATCATCGCCTGCCCGCGAAAGGTGGAATCCGATTTGCGGCCATCGCCGGACAATCCGAAGTCGAAGCACTGGCGGCGTTGATGACATACAAATGCGCAATCGCCGGAGTTCCCTTCGGCGGCTCCAAAGGCGCTCTCTGCATCCGCCCCAAAGATTTTACAGAGGATGAGATCGAGCACATCACCCGCCGCTATGCAGAGGAATTGATCAAGCACGGATTCATCAACCCGAGCTTGAACGTGCCCGCGCCGGACATGGGCACCGGCGAACGTGAGATGGCATGGATCGCTGACACGTACCGAAAATTATTTCCCAGCGATATCAACGCCGCTGCGTGCGTCACCGGAAAGCCCGTCACGCAGGGCGGCATTCATGGACGCACCGAAGCGACCGGGCGGGGAATCCAATACGGCCTGCGCGAATTTTTCCGGCATCCTGACGATGTACGTCGGGCACGACTCGATGGAGATCTCGGCGGCAAACGGATGATCGTTCAAGGGCTGGGAAACGTCGGGCAATATGCGGCCCAGTTTCTTTCCGAGGAAGATGATGTTCGCGTGACGGCCGTGATTGAGCGCGACGGCGCGATCATTTCCGAATCAGGATTGAACATCGAAGCCGTCACGAACTACAAGCGCCAGACGGGAGGTGTGAAAGGATTTCCCGACGCACGATTTGTCGAGCAGGGCGCGACGGTGATGGAAATGGACTGCGACATACTTTTGCCGGCGGCCATGGAAGGAGTGATCACGCGCGCGAACGCTTCGCGCATTCGTGCCCCGATTATCGCCGAGGCCGCCAACGGGCCGCTCACTTTCGAGGCCGACGAAATCCTGCTCGCCAAAGGCACCGTGATCATTCCCGACGCCTTTCTCAACGCAGGCGGAGTCACGGTTTCCTACTTTGAATGGATCAAGAATATTTCCCACATCCGATTCGGTCGCATGGAAAGGCGCTACGAGGAATCTCGCGGCAAGGCCCTCGTGGACGCACTGGAACTGGGAATCGGCAAGCCGGTTCCTGAGTCCATTCGCAAGCAACTCGTCCAAGGCGCCGATGAAATCACGCTCGTGCGATCCGGTTTGGATGATGCGATGCGCGAGGCCTATCAATCCATCCACGAAATCATCAGCACGAGACCGGCGGTGAAAGATTTTCGGACAGCCGCCTACGTGCTTGCCATCGAGCGCATCGCCCAGTGTTATCAAAGCATGTCGCTGTGAATGGCGCAGGCGTTCAGCGGGCGGCTTGAAATTTGAACAGCGACTTCGCCGTGCGCACATAGAGCGCGTTATCCGCAACGGACATCGATGCCAGCGTGCGTTCACCTAATTCGCCCGTTGAATGCACTTTGAATTTCTTGTCAGCGGCGATGACGGTCACTTTGCCTTCCTCGCTCAAGAGATAAATCCGATCCGCTGCGAACAATGGTGAGGACGAATAATTTCCACCCACGCGTTCCTGCCAGTGCACTTCGCCAGTCTTCGCATCCACACAGCTTGCGATTCCGGCATCGGACACCATGTAGAGTTCGGTTCCGATGAGCAACATGGAGGGCGTGTGCGGTGCGCCTTTCGTCAATGTCCACGCAACATGCGTATCAGTCACATCGCCTTTGCCGCCGCCCGCTCGCAACGCAATAGTTTTGGCCTGATCAAATCCTGTGCTGATGAAGATCATGCCCTGACCAAACACGGGCCTGGGTACGACCGAATAACCGCTGTAGCGCGAATGCCAAATCTCCTGGCCCGTCTTCGGATTGTAAGCGCAGACGACGTCGCTGCCCGGCAAGATCACTTGAGATTGTCCATCGATGTCAGCCAGCAATGGAGTGCAAAACGAAAACGTTTTTGTAGCGGACACGCTGCGCGGTGTGCGCCAAGCTTGCTTCCCCGTTCTCTTGTCCAATGCCAGCACGTACGGATTATTTGCGCCGTCGCAACTGAAAATCAGATTGTCGCCAGCGATCACCGGCGAGCCACCGTTGCCGTGCACAGGCGGATACGGAAACTCATTGTTGCGCCAAATCACTTTACCAGCCAAGTCGAGACAGGCCGATCCGTCCGGTCCGAAATGAACATAAAGACGATCACCATCCACAATGGGTGTCGGGCTGGCATGACTGTTCTTGCTGTGAGAACGCCCCTTGGCCGCCTTGTCAAAAACCTTTTGGCTCCAAACCAATTTTCCGTTCGCGGCATCAAAGCACATCGCGTTGAGCGACGACTCCACTTCCGTTGTGACAGCTGATGTCAGAAAAATCTGGCCCTTCACGATGACCGGCGAAGACCAGCCGCTACCCGGAACGCCAATCTTCCACGCCTGATTTTTCCCCGCGCCAATTTCCATCGGCAAGTTTGCTGCTTTGGCGTGACCTTGTGCAGTCGGCCCTCGAAACTGAGGCCAGTCTTCAGCAACAAGTGCAGCACAAACCATCATGGAGGCCAGTCCGGATAGAACAGTTTTTGACATGACTTGAGCATGGCCTCGAGTTCCCAAAGCCGTCAAGTAGCGCCGGAAAAAGATGTTGTTTTTCCAAGGCAGCATCCACAATCTGCGCACCTCAAAATGTCAAATCTGACCATCAAACCTGCTGGCTCCTGCAAATGGGATTTGCTCGCGCTTGGCGAGATCATGCTGCGCCTGGATCCGGGCGAGGGCCGCATCCGTACGGCGCGCGACTTCAAAGTTTGGGAAGGCGGCGGCGAATACAACGTGGCGCGCGGACTGCGCCGTTGTTTCGGTTTCAAGACGGCGGTCGCCACGGCTTTCGCCGACAATGACGTGGGCCGATTGCTCGAGGATTTTATTTTGCAGGGCGGTGTCTCCACCGATTACATCAAGTGGACGAAGTTCGACGGCATTGGTCGTGACACTCGCAATGGACTCAATTTCACCGAGCGCGGCCATGGCGTGCGCGGAGCGGTGGGCATTCCCGATCGAGGCCACACGGCCGCCAGTCAACTTGCGCCCGGCGATTTTGATTGGGACCAAATCTTCGGCAAGGACGGCGTGCGCTGGCTGCACACCGGCGGCATTTTCGCCGCGCTCTCCGATTCCACGCCGCAGCTCGTCATCGAGTGCGTGAAGAAAGCCAAGCAGCACGGCACGATTGTCAGTTACGATTTGAATTATCGCCCGAGTCTTTGGAAATCCATCGGCGGCCTGAAACGCGCGCAGGAGGTCAATCGCGAGATCGCCAAGTACGTGGATGTGATGATCGGCAACGAGGAAGATTTCACCGCGTGCCTCGGTTTTCAAGTCGAGGGCGCGGATGAACATCTGCTGCACATCGACGTGAGCGCTTTCAAAAAGATGATCGAGACCGCGGTGAAAGAGTTCCCGAATTTCAAGGCCACAGCCACGACGCTGCGTGCGGCGAAGACCGCCACGATCAACGACTGGGCGGCCATCGCGTGGGTGGGCGGCAAATTCTACGAGAGCCGCCAGTATCCTGATTTGGAAATTCTTGACCGCGTCGGCGGCGGCGACAGTTTTGCCAGCGGATTTATTTATGGGCTGATGACAAGCGGCGATGCGCAGCAAGCTGTGGACTACGGCGCGGCGCACGGGGCGCTGGCGATGACCACGCCCGGTGACACTTCGATGGCCGACAAGGCCGAAGTGGAGAAGCTCATGAAGGGCGGCAGCGCTCGCGTGCAGCGCTGATTGCGGTCAGCTAGAAAACAACGGCCGCGCCCGTTTCAATCGAGCGCAGTTCCGCTTCGCAGATTTCGATGGCAGCCAGTCCGTCTTGCGCCGTCACGATGGACGGCGCGCGGTCAGTCCGGATGCAATCGGTGATGTAGCGCAATTCGCCGACATAGCCATCGGGTTCATCGAGTTTGAGCACGCGAGGTGATTGCCCCAGCTCAAATAATTTCAGCGCGTCGGCTCCGCGCGCCAGATCGTAGTCCACTGTGGCCCGCTCAAAGTTCACCGTGTACTCCATGTTGAATCCAAATCCCGCCGTCATCGCCCAGCTTCCCTCCGCATGAACGACCGCGCCACACGCGACTCGATATTGCGTCACCACATGATCCACGCAGCCGCTCACTTTGGTGTGTCCGGCGGCCATCACGGCGGTTGGTCGGCCAAAGCAGAATTGCACAAAGTCTGCATCGTGGATGTGAAGATCCAGCAACGCGCCGCCGGATTTCTCGCCGTCCAGAAAGTTGGACTGTCCCCACGCAGGCGGTTCGGCCACACGCCGGAAGCGCGCGCTCAATACCCGGCCAAAACGAAGGTCGGCGATGGCGGCTTTCACCCAAGCCCACTCCGGCCAGAACCGCAGGCACATCGCTGGCATAAAAAAAACACGGGCGGCATCGGCTGCGGCAACCATCCGCCGGCCCTGCGCGGCGGTGCGGGCGATGGGTTTTTCGCAGAGTACATGTTTGCCCGCGCCCAGTGCGGCGATGGCCTGTTCGGCATGCAGGTTCGTGGGCGTGGTGATGTCCACGAGGTCGATTTGGGGATCATCCAGCACGGCAGAAAAATCCCGGTACGCTTTCACATCGCGCATGTCCAGGCGCAGCGGATCGGTCGCGCCCACGTTGCCGAATACTTGGCTAAAATCGCCGTCGAGATTGCGTCCGCTGGGATTGCAGAGAGCGGCCACACGCGCGCCGGGCACTTGTCGCAAGGCGCGAAGATGCGCCACAGCCATGAAGCCTGTACCGATGACGGCCACATTAACGGGACGCGGCGCGCTCATCGGGTTGCGGCGGGAAGGATGCGTGGCGAGCGGCGCAGGCCATTTTGCAAGAGCATCCGCCAGACAATCCAGATCGCTTCCCGCACGATGCCGCCGGACATTTTGGACTGCCCGAGAAAGCGGTCGGTGAAAATAATCGGCACTTCGGCGATGGTCATTCCGCGCCGCCAGAGTTTATGAGTGAGTTCAATCTGAAAGCTGTAGCCATTGGATTTCACCGCGTCGAGATCGAGGCTTTTCAGCGCGCGGCGACGGAAACATTTGAAGCCGCCCGTGGGATCGGTGAAGGGCATGCCGGTGATGACGCGCACATATTTGGCGGCGGCAAGGCTGAGCATCAACCGGCGCAGCGGCCAGTTGACGACGCGGATGCCATTGGAATAACGCGAGCCGATGACGAGGTCCGCATTCGCGGCGGCGGCAAGGAAGCGCAGGATGTCATTGGGGTCATGCGAAAAATCGCCGTCCATCTCGAAGATAAATTCATAGTCGCGTTCCATCGCCCATTTGAATCCGGCGCAGTAGGCGCGGCCGAGGCCTGCTTTGCCCGGACGATGCAGCACGTGAATCTGCGGATGTTTCGCGGCCAGTTCATCGGCGAGCTTGCCGGTGCCATCGGGCGAATTGTCGTCCACCACCAGAAGATCCACCGGCACAGCGAGCGCGAGCAGACGTTGGGCGAGAGCGGGAATATTTTCCCGTTCATTATAAGTCGGGACAACGATCAGCGTTTTGCCGGTCACTTCCGCCATGATTGACGCAAAGGAAAGCGGCTCTCTTGCACCCGCGCAAGCCGCAACGATTGGGCATCGTCACGCCTCTGCCAATAAGCCATCGACAGTCTTTGATTTGAGATTTGGAAACGAGTGGCGCGGATGTTATTCTTTGGGGAATGACAGTGACACGTCGTCGTTTTCTGAGTGGCTCGGGCCTTGTGGCTGCTGGCGTCGCCGGTTTTCCTGCGATTGTTCGTTCGGTGGATGTGCCGGAGGTGAAGGCGGGTCAGCGACCGAATAAAATCATTCAACTTGTAGCGGATGGGATGAGCCTCGGTGTGCTCTCGATGGCAGATCAGCTATCGCATTTGTCGCGCAAGCGCGGCCTGTCTTGGTTGGCGCTGCTCAAACAATCGGCTGTGCGGCAGGGTTTGATGGACATGGCTTCGCTAAATTCGACTGTGACGGATTCATCGGCAGCGTCATCGAGCTGGGGATCGGGTTCGCGCATCGTCAATGGCACGGTGAACATACTGCCTGATGGGCGCGAGTTGACGACTCTGTACGAATTGTTTGGTCAAGCGGGTTGGAAGCGAGGGTTGGTGACCACGACGGAGATCACACATGCGACTCCGGCTGGATTTGCGACGAAGGGATTGAAGCGAGAGGCGGCAGAATCAATCGCCACTCAATATCTCGATCGTGGTGTGGAAGTGCTGCTCGGTGGTGGTAGAAAGTATTTTGAAAAAGACAAGCGCAAGGACAAGCGCGATGTCTACGCGGATTACACGGCCAAAGGCTACGTGCTGTTGAAGGACTCCGCCGGACTGGCGGTCGCACCCAACGATAAACCTTGGCTTGGGACATTCGCGGCAAGCCACTTGCCATTCACCGTGGATCATGCGCACGACGAAAAGTTGGCCAAGAGTGTACCGACGCTGGCCATGATGACGGTCCGCGCGTTGGAGAAATTATCGGCGCACGAGCGGTTCATCCTGCAAGTGGAAGGAGGCCGCGTGGATCATGGTTGCCACAGCAACGATGCTGCTGGCGCGTTGTTCGACCAGATTGCTTTTGATGAGGCGATTGATGTTTGCCTTGAATTTCAGCGAAAAAATCCGGATACGCTCATCGTCATCACCACCGATCACAGTACGGGAAATCCCGGCCTGAATGGAGCCGGGTTGCGGTACAGCATCAGCCCCTTACTTTTTTCAAACCTGCTGGCAGTACGGTCGTCATTCCAAGTCTTGCTGAAGGAACTGGGCATTGCGACGGATGCGTTGGTCCCAGCAAAGCCCGTCGAAGACCACAAAAAGGTCGCTGCGATCATCAAGGCAGGCACGGGTTATGAAGTGTCGGAAAGTCGATCGAAACAGTTTGTGACGTTCATCAAGAAGAAGGGCGAAACCACGTATGCGATGATGAATTCGGTGTCGGGACAACTCGGACAGTTGATGGCAAATTATTGCGGCGTTGGCTGGACGGGTGGGGCGCACACATCCGACTACGTGCCGATCACGGCGATGGGGCCGGGATCCGAGCGGTTCGCGGGCTTCATCAAGAACACGGACGTGTTTCGTCACTACACCGATCTGGCGAAAATTGATTTTCGCAATCCAGAATCTCCGCCCATGTCATTCCACTCGCCCGAAGAATTCGAACGCGCAGCGCATTGGGTTTCTTGAACGCGCATTTGTGTTGGAGCGTGAAGAACGCTTCGGCTAAGTTTCAGCGCGATGGGCAATCCGATCACTGAGTTGCGTCGAAGGACGATTTCCGCGCAGGTAAAACGGGCGGTCGACCAAGCGCCCGTGTTCGACATCCACACGCACCTTTATGAACCCGCGTTTGGCGAACTGCTGTTGTGGGGGATTGACGAGCTTTTGGTATACCACTACATGGTCGCAGAGGTGCTGCGGCAGTCCGATTTGAGTTACCCCAAGTTTTGGGCATTGAGCAAGCCGCAGCAGGCCGGGTTGATCTGGGAGAAACTTTTCATCGAACATTCGCCAGTCTCCGAGGCTTGCCGGGGAGTGATCACCACGCTGAATCGACTTGGGCTTGATGTGAAGCGACGCGATCTGCGCGCCGTACGAAAATGGTTTGCCGCACAAAAACCCGCAGCACACGTCACTCGCGTGATGGAGACAGCAAACGTCCATCGCATCTGCATGACGAATTCGCCGTTCGATGAGGTTGAGCGTCCGGTTTGGGAACGAGGATTTGATCGGGACAAACGATTCGTTGCAGGATCCCGCATCGATCCATTGCTGCTCGATTGGCCAGCGGCTTCGAAGAAATTATCGGCGTGGGGATACAAGGTCGCACGCAACGTGAACGATCGGACGATTTCGGAAGTCCGCCGGTTTCTTGATGACTGGAGCGCGAAGATCGATGCGCGATATCTGATGGTTTCGTTGCCGCCTGATTTCGCTTTTCCGGCAAAAAACGATGGCGTGCGAATTCTTGAAGGGGCTGTGCTTCCGCATTGTCGCGACAGCGGTCGGCCTTTTGCGATGATGCCCGGTGTGCGTCGCGCCGTGAATCCATTGCTGTTAATGGCAGGAGACGGGATGGGGCGATGCGATTTGCGAGCCTATGAAAATCTGTTGGCAGCACATCCTGAAAACCGGTTTCTGATGACCGTGCTGGCGAGGGAGAATCAACACGAATTGTGCGTGCTGGCGCGGAAGTTCCGCAACCTGCACATCTTTGGCTGCTGGTGGTTCACTAATGTGCCGTCGGTCATCGAGGAGATGACACGGATGCGGATGGAATTGCTCGGGCTTGGGTTCACGCCCCAGCATTCGGATGCGCGCGTGATGGATCAGCTCATTTACAAGTGGGATCATTCCCGCGCAATTATCAGTCGGGTGCTGGCCGATAAATACTGCGATCTCGCCGAGTCGGGGTGGGAAGTGACGCCGCCTGAAATCAAACGTGATGTGAGTGATCTATTGGGCGGCGCCTTCGAGCGCTTTTGCAAGGGATGAGTCGCGCCAGAAAAACTTGGCGGGAGAAATTGGCCGGGGATAACGGCCTGCCAAAGATGATCAACCTTCGCGACGAAGGGCTGTCCAAACGATGGGGAGTTGGAATCTGTGTGGTGCCGCGTCCACGGGATGTGGACGCCTTGATGAGGAAGGTTTCTCGGGGTCGGCTGATCACAATCAACGAACTGCGCGCGGCATTGGCGCAAAGTTACAATGCGGATTTGGCTTGCCCGATCACCACGGGAATTTTTGCTTGGATCGCTGCGCATGCGGCTGCCGAGGGACAGGGAGCGGGAGAGAAGAAAACGACTCCGTATTGGCGGACGTTGAAAACCAGTGGCGAGATCAATCCAAAGTATCCGGGCGGCGTGACTGCGCAAAAACGTTTACTCAAAAGCGAAGGCCACCGCTTTGTGCGAAAGGGCAAACGCTGGCTTGTGGCTGATTTTGCAGGGAAACTCGCTCGACTGCGAGCGGTCAGTCGTTGATGGCTTCTTTGCGAAGCAGTCGGCCGGTCTGGTCGACTTCGAACCGGCATTTCTGTCCGTTCGAGATGCCGATGAATTCATACTTCGCGCGGCGGAAAACGATTTCCTCGATGGTTTCTGGCTTGGCGAGTTTGGTGAGCGGCCCCTTCAATTCAGCGGGCGCGGAATCAATCTTGAATGGCAGCTGATCCTTTTCTTTCAATTCCATCCAGCGCAATTTGCCGTTCGGCGCAAAGCAGGCTTTGTATGAAAGGCTGCCGAGGTTGAAAATGATTTCGTAAACGGATTGGCCATTGTCTTCCTCGCGTCGCAGCTCGGTGATTTTGCCTTCGCCAATTTCTCGTGTGATGGATTCTTTGACGGGCGCCGGGACGGTGATGGCGATGAGATCCTCGGCGGTCGCTGTTCCGGTGAGTGTGATGATGGAAATGAATGCAACGGTGAAGAGTCGTGTGTTCATGGTGAAATGTTAGCAGGACAGTAAAGTTTGGCAAGCGTTGGCGAGCCGCTTCATTTGTCGGGCCGACTTGGCCTCGACGTAGCAACGGAAGACTGGCTCGGTGCCACTGGCGCGGAAGGCAACCCATTCGCGTTTTGGAAGCAGGAATTTGTAGCCGTCTGTCGTGACAAATTGTTGGACGACGATTCCATCGATCGAGTCGAGGCCTGCGCCGAGGCGTTTGAGCAGTGCATCTTTTTTGTCCGGCGCAATCGTCACGTTGATGCGTGTGGTGTGAAACTCGCCTGTCTGCTTTTCGAGTTCCCTCAATATCTGGCCGAGTGATTTCCGCTCCAAAGCCACCAGCTCGGCCATCAACAGGCAGGCGAGCACACCGTCTTTTTCGGGCACATGGCCTTTGATGCTCAGTCCGCCAGATTCCTCGCCGCCGACGATGATGGGTTCGGACTCCATTAACGCACCGATGTATTTGAAGCCGACAGGCGTTTCGTGGATTTTCACGCCAAGCAACTCGGCCACGGCATCGACTTGATGGCTGGTGGGAACGGTGCGCACGGCGGCGCCTGTCCAACCGCGATTTTTTTTCAGGTGATAAAGAGTGAGTGCGAGAATCTGGTTGGGGGTGAGCCAAGTGCCGTCCTTGTCAACGATGCCGAAGCGGTCGGCATCGCCATCGAGTCCGAGTCCAATCTGGGCCTTTCCGGATCGGACAAATCTGCTGATCTCGGCCATTCCATCGGCATTCGGTTCGGGATGATGGCCCCCAAAGAGGGGATCCAGCTTGTCGTGAAAGAGAGTCAACTTGGCGCCAGTTTCTGCGAGCAGCGTGTCAAGGTAGCCGCGTCCGGTTCCGTACATCAACTCGATGGCGATATTGAGCCGGGCTTTTTTGATGGAGGCAAAGTCGATGAGTTTATGGATCTGCTTGAAATAATCAGGAGCTGGATCAATTCGTTTGCAAGAGTAAGTGCCGACAATGGCGCCTTTGAAAGTCCAGCCGGCAGATTGTCGACGATCAATGGCCGCCTCAATCAGAGAAGTGGCATCGGGCGTGGCGGGCGCTCCATTAAAAGTGGAAAACTTGAGTCCCTGCCATTCGGCTGGATTATGGCTGGCGGTCATGTTGATGCCGCCGATGGCCTTTCGGACGCGGATGGTGTGTGCGATGACGGGCGTTGGCGCGTCGCGTTCGGTAAGCAGCGGAGTCAGTCCGTTGGCAGCGAGCACTTCGGCTGCGGCAAGGCTGAATTCAACGCCGAGGAATCGAGTGTCGTGACTGAGGATGACCACGGGCTTGCGCTGGGCGATCGGTGAGCGGGAATTTTTGCGTTCGGCGTTGAGATAATCGGCGATGCCCTGCACAGCAAGGCGGACGTTTTCGAATGTAAAATCATGCGCGATGAGTGCGCGCCAGCCGGAGGTGCCGAATCGGATTTTCATTTGTCAATTCGAGCCGGCAATGAGGGAGCGCGAGGTCCCCGATCAGACCTTCCAATCGAACGCCTGAGTTTTGATCGCGTAGATGTAGCCAACAAAAAGAATCGCGATGAACGAGAACATCGAACCGAAAATCAGGCCGGCGTTTTCTGCGAGCATCTCCCGATAAACCACGGCCCACGGATAGAGGAAGACCACCTCGATATCGAACAGGATGAATAGCATGGCGACGAGGTAGAATTTGACTGAAAGCCGGTTGTTGCCAGCGCCGATGGGGAGCATTCCGCATTCGTACGGGATATTTTTGGCTGCGGGAATGGACTTGAGTCGACGCCGGTTGATCCACTGTCCTATCAAGTAGGAAGCGACAAGGTTGCCGACGGCGAATGCGATGGCAACAACGGCGAGAATTAATACGGGCAAGTACTGCTGCAATTGTCCATCCACAGGGGCAAGCTAAAAGTGCGGCAGTGAGCTTGGCAAGTGGAATGATTTGCCGCTTGCGTTTTTGAGTGCAGCCGCATGAAATCCCGCCCGTGCAAACAGAACCGCATTCGCCGGACCGGACGTTAGAATTTCTGGCTTGGCTCGAAACAAACAAGAAGCAGTTGATCTACGGGCTGGCCGCAGTTCTGGCGGCGTGCGTTTTCATTTATATCCTGCGATTCAATCGCGCCGAATCTGAAATGAGCGCCAGTAATGAATTGTTCATACTCGAATCCAAACTCGATTCCGGCGAAGGGTTGAAGGCATCGGAATTTTCGGTCATCACGCGGGAACATGGCGGTACCAGTGCGGGGCGACATGCGTTGCTGTTTGCTGCGGAGAAACTTTATTCGGAGGGTAAATTTGAACCGGCAAAAGCCAGCTTCTCCGAGTTCCTGAAGGTTGAAAAAGATGCCACGTTCCGGGCCGTGGCAGAATTTGGAATCGCGGCCTGCGATGAGGCGGATGGAAATTCTGAGGCGGCGGCAAAAGTTTATGCCAGACTCGCCAATCGTGACGATGTCATCGGTGTTCGGGCGTTGCTCGCTCAAGGCATCCTCTTCGAGCGCAAAGGAGAAGTTGAGGACGCGAAACAGATTTATCAGAAAGTCAGAGATAGCAAATTGGCAAGCCACTGGGCGCGCGAAGCGGGTCAGAGGTTCGACAAAATGATGGCCGCTCATCCTGAGTTGCGTCCCAAACCGATCACGCCGTTTCTGCCGACCAACTCGATTCCCACTCCAGCGACCAATCCGCCGTCGAAACGTTGATCATCTCGGTTGGTTAATAAGCTCATCTTGACCGTCCGTTGGCGTCTCCCTATTTTGCACCTACTGGGCCGATTCCGGTTCAGCAACAAGGAGGCAAAATGAATGGCACGGCGACCGAATACAGCAATACAGAATCCTACGAAACCAGTTCGCGACTGGGTGTACATCCATCTCAAGCCGAAGCGGGCGGCCATTTTGCCGGAGATTTAGAGTCCATCAGCCTCACGCGCCAACTCGTTGCCGAATTCATCGGTTCATTCTTTCTCGTTTTTACCGGAATCATCACGGCATACCTTCTCTTCACCGATTATCTTGGCGGAGCACTCGCGCAGGGCATGGTGGTTGTCGTCATGATGTCGTTGTTTGGCGGCATCTCTGGCGCGCAACTCAACCCCGTTGTCACGCTGGCTTTGGTTATTGGCGGGCGACTTTCACTGCTGCGTGCGATTTGCATTATTCCAGCCCAAGTGATCGCTGGTGTGCTGGCCGCGTTGGTTCTCGCTGGTGTGCTTGGCAAGAGCGAGATTGTGTATGCAGCGGGCGATGGGCCTTCGCCAATCGAGATGGCCACACCAAAAATTCCCGAACGACTCGTGAATGGCGCGCCCTCTCCGAACACGCCGCGCGTGAATGTCGCCAAGGCGCTGTTGGTCGAGTCGTTGCTCGCCTTTGTGTGGGCGATGGCCGTCTGCGGCTTTGTTTGCCGCCGTGGAATTACCACCACAGGCGCGGCGATCGCCGTCGGTTGCGCAGTCTCAGCCATCCTGCTCGTGGGCGGAGTGATCACAGGTGCAGGGTTGAATCCGGCACGCGTCTTCGGCCCAGCGCTGATTTCCGGCTATTGGCAAAATCACCTCGTCTATTGGATCGGCCCAATCATCGGTGCGGCAATGGCGGGTTTGATCGGATGCCGCTTCCTCTTCCGTGAAGAAGAGGAATGAAGCGGATCAACTTCCGAGCGTTGTGATTGAGGTCGCCGCAGCGATTGTTTTTCGCGCCGGCAAACTTCTCATCACTCAACGCAGGCCGCACGACCATCTCGGCGGGCTTTGGGAATTTCCTGGCGGCAAACGAGAGCCGAACGAATCCTTCGAGAATTGTTTGCAGCGCGAACTGCGTGAGGAACTGGGCGCTGACTTTGCAATCGGTGAATTGTTTGACGAGATCACGCACGCCTATCCGGAGAAAATGGTTCACCTCAAATTTTACCTCTGCCAATGGATCGCGATTGAACCGCAGCCGATCCACTGCCATGCCATCGCCTGGATTTCGAGGGAAGATTTTGGCTTGTACGAATTCCCAGCCGCCGATGCAAAGTTGATCGAGAAGCTGCATTCAGCAGCCGATCTGTGGTGAATTGGGATGGTCGGGGCGGTGAGATTTGAACTCACGACCTCTTGTACCCGAAACAAGCGCGCTAGCCAGACTACGCTACGCCCCGAACCAAGGACGGGGATTCTTGCCAGCAGCGCAGTTGGATTGCAACGCCGATTTCCTGCGGCCCACATTGCTCCCTCAAAGGCGGAATGGATTGTAACCTCTGCCGATTTCAGACATCTATCGGCCCGTTAACTTGATTCAATGAAATACACCTTGATCGCATTCTCTTTTGTCGCATTTGTTTTCGCCACCATCGGCGCGGAGCCAAATCCAAAAACCAAATTAGCGGCGCCTCAAGCTCCGCAACAGATTCCGGGCGTCATCGCACAACGAGACATCGCTTATGTGAGCAACGGCCACGAACGTCAAAAACTGGATTTGTTCCTGCCCGAGAAAGGCGAGAATCTGCCGTTGATCGTTTGGATACACGGCGGCGGTTGGGTGGGCGGCAGCAAAGAAAACCCACCGGCACTCGGCTTTGCGAAGAACGGCTACGCGGTGGCGAGTATCAATTACCGTTTTAGCCAGCACGCTATCTACCCGGCGCAGATCGAAGATTGCAAGGCGGCCATCCGATGGCTTCGCGCCAACGCAGCCAAGAACCGGATCAACCCCGACAAGATCGGCGTGTGGGGCGCTTCGGCTGGCGGGCATCTCGTGGCATTGCTCGGCACCACAGGCGATGTGAAAGATTTTGATAAAGGCCAGAACCTCGACCGTTCCAGCCGCGTACAAGCGGTGTGCGACGTGTTCGGTCCGACCGACTTTCTCGAGTATTACAATTATGCGAATGCCAAGTTGGTCGACGATGCCGTTCTTCCAGACGATCCCAAATCGCTACTCTTTCGCCTCGTCGGCGGAAAGCTGTCCGAGAAGAAAGACGTCGTCGCCAAGGCCAATCCCATTACATTCGTCACCCAAGGCGACGCGCCATTTCTCATCATGCACGGCGACAAAGATCCGCTGGTGCCGCTTCATCAAAGCGAGCTTCTGGAAAAGGCGCTGAAGAAAGCAGACGTGCCGGTCACGCTCTATGTTGAAAAAGGTTCGGGACACGGACTGCGTAGCCCAGATGTCGGCAAGATGGTCGCCGAGTTTTTCAAGAAGCACCTGAAGCCGTAACCACAGGTCTCGCAGCGTTGACACATCAACAATCCAAAGCCATAGTCAAACTAGGTTGAAACCGACAAGATCAGATTCGCTCCTGCTTACTCTGCTTGCGTTTGTCGCGATGATAGCTGGGATTGACCTGCTGCTCGCCAGTCCAGCGCAGATAGCCGAGCGTTCGGGAATTCGCTGGGATTGGCGCAGAGGATTGCCTGTGGCTGTCGGCAATCCAAGCTCACCCGTATCCGTCTGGGCGCCGACCAATCTGCTGACGTACACGACCAATCGCGCCACGTTTCCTGAAACGTTGCGCGTGCTGATTCTGGGTGACGGCGTGACTGGCGAAGGAATCAACTCCCTTGCCGATGTCATCACGCAGATGGCTACGCGCGGCAAATTCAAGGTCAAGGCCACCTCCCGCGCGCCGGGCGTTTATACGTTGTTCAATCACTACACCGACATTCAGAGCCGCACGCTCATCACCACCACCATTCCCGATCGAACCAATCCAACCAACAGACTTTGCTGGGATGCCGTCATCTTGCAAGAGAGCCGCCAGATTCCCGTTTATGCTTTTGGACAATTTCGCAACTCGGTGACGAATCTGAATCAGTCCATCATGGACGCCCAATCGCAAACAGCCCTGTTCATGACGTGGTCGTATGGCGACGAGATTTTTTCAGCCAGCGAATTTCTCGATCGGACCGAGGGCGCGCATGGAAATGTCAGCCAGCTGATTTCCATTCCGTATTTTCCTGCCGGCCGTGTGTGGGAAGTCTGCGAAGAACGTCGCCCGCAACTCAAACTCCGGCAACGCGACCGTTTCACTCCCACGCCACACGGGGTTTATCTCAACGCCTGCATTCTGTACACTTGCCTGACTTGGCAAAGTCCGCTCGGCCTCTCAGACGGCGGCCTTCACATGATCACAGAAGAAGAACTCATCTTCATACAAAAGCTGGCTTGGGAAATGTTCGAGGCCAATCCGACCGGCATCAGCTTCTGACCGCTTTCCGTAGGCAGGATTCATAGAGTCCGAACAATTCATCCACCATCCGTTCGACCTCGAATCGGTCCTTCACGAAAGCCTGACCGCACTTGCCCAAGCGCAAACGCATCGCCGCATCGCTCGATAACATTTCCATGGCCAACCTCAGACCGTCGAGATCACCCAGCTTGAGCAGAAATCCAGTCTCGCCATCGTGGCAGACTTCACGGGCACCATCACAATCAAATGCAACAATCGGTTTTCCAGCCGCCATCGCCTGCGGCAATGCGCGCGGCAACCCTTCTCGACGCGAGAGATGAACGAGCACATCCATCACGCCCACATAACCCGGCACATCGGCAGGATCGACAAGGCCAGCGAACACGAAATGTTTTTCAAGGCCGAGTGCGCGCGCCATCTGAACAAAACGTCCGCGCCAAGCCCCGTCGCCAACGAATAGAAACTTGAGCTTCGGAAAGCGCCGAACCAAATCAGGCGCCACGGCGAATAAATCATCGTGACCTTTGAGTTCAAATAGTCGCGCGATTTTGCCGATGACAATATCGTCCGGAGCCAGTCCAAGCCGAATCCGCAGTTCCAGATTGTTTTGAGCCGCGAGGAATGGGCCAAGATTAAATCCGCTGTAGATTCTTTTGTATCGGTCGCGGTGGCCAATGCCAGCCGCCAGATATTGATCGGTCATCGCATCTGCCACGGTCACGAAATGCGTTGTACAACCTGCAGCGATTCGCTCGGCAGATCGAAAGCAGAAGTTTGCCAGCGGTCCGAATGCAGGTCCGAATGATGGCCCATGTACCGTGTGAATGATGGCTGGGACGTCGGCGAGCCTTGCGGCCAAACGCCCCAGCACACCGGCCTTTCCGCTGTGGGTGTGAACGATGTCCGGTTTCTGTTTGCGGAACAGCAGCGTGAGATGGCGCAACGCCAGCGAATCGTTCCATGGGCAAATGGGTCGGACAAGTTCAGGGATGATGGTGAGCAGGTCGGGACAGTTTGCGAAGAGCGGTTCAAGCGAA
This sequence comes from Akkermansia muciniphila, assembly GCA_945903605.1. Taxonomy (GTDB): domain Bacteria; phylum Verrucomicrobiota; class Verrucomicrobiia; order Limisphaerales; family UBA1100; genus CAMDOH01. The sequence continues at coordinate 22,670 of CAMDOH010000019.1, read as the reverse complement.
CCTTCGGGGCCAGTGGTTGGGCCGCTGATGAGGTGGCAATCCACAGCGTGGCGTTCGCGAAGGCCGAACACACTTGCCACGGTGTTTTCCTGCGCACCGCCAACAATCAATCGCGTGATGACATGCGCGACGCGCATCGCTGTTCACATTCGTCGGAGATCGGCCACGCACTCGACGTGTTGTGTTTGTGGGAACATGTCCAATGGCACGACTTTCTCCAGCTTGTATACTCCATCGGCGCAGAGCAGTTGGAGGTCGCGCGCAAGTGTGGCCGGATGACATGACACGTAAATGAGCTGGGCGGGACGCAACTCGCGTAGTTGCTGGATCCCTTTGGGTGCGCAGCCGGTGCGGGGTGGATCAAGAATGACGCATGTCTTTTCCGCGCTGAAACGATTCAAGAGGGTTGGCAACAATTCCTCGGTTGGGCCGATGATGAAGTCGCCGTTGGTGCGGTTTCGTCCGGCGGCATTGTTGCGCGCAGCTTTGATCGCTTGCATGTCGATCTCGACGCCTGCGTAGGATTCAACGAGGTCGGCGAGTTCGACACTGAAAAAACCTACGCCGCAGTAGGCGTCCACGAGATGCTTCGCGCCGCTGTCTAGCAGGCGTGCGCGCACTGTCGCGACCAGCTTTGGCAAGAGGAAGAAATTATTTTGAAAGAACGAATCGCGCGGAACCTGCCAGCCTTCGGCAGCGATTCGGAGCGCGACCTTCAATCCTCCTTTGTGCGGCGGGTTTGCTCTCACGAGTTTGATCTGCTCGTTGAGCGCCGGTTCAGCAATCTTACATTCATCGATGCTCACGACGAAATTGTTGTCGTGGCGGAGATAGCCGACCTCGAGTTTCTGCAGGGTCTTGTTCCACTGGCTGCGGATCATGATTCGGTTCCGGTAACCGAAGGGTTGCGGGCAGGGGATGACTGGATCGATGAGCGCGGCGGGAAATCCACCCACGCGATCGAACAGATCGGTGATCTGCTTGTGCTTGATGTGGAGCTGTGCGTCGTAGGCGATGTGCTGATATTGGCAGCCGCCGCATTGTCCAAAGTAGGTGCAGGGTGGTGTCACACGATTGGGAGAGGGAGTGATGACACGCACGAGTTGAGCGCGGCCGAAGTTCTTTTTAACTTCAGTCAGTTTGACTTCCACAACTTCTCCAAGCGCGACGAACGGGATGAACACAACGAAGTTTTCTGCGCGCGCGACACCTTCGCCGCCAAAAGCGATATCGCTCACGGTCAGAATCAGTTTCTGGCCGACAGCCAATGCGTTCGGGATCGGCTCACTTTCAGCCAGCGGTGAAGTCATGCAGACAGGTTTTGTTTCGGACATTACTTCTTTGGATGAGCTTGGTCGTAATGTCTGCGCAGAATATCATCGCCGAAGTCATTCTCGAAATCACGCCAAACAGCGTGGACATGATTGGCCTCATTCTGCGTATTGTCGTATTCGAGCAGGAATGTCGGGCCTTGCACGCGGTAGTAGTGTCCTTTCCCCGACTCAATCGAACCCGCCCAAGCGAAACTGATCTTATCCACCCCGGCTGTTTCAATTTTCTGCCAATCTTTATCGGCCTGTTCAGCACGGTGGCGAGTGAGGTACTCGTTGATGAGCTTGGCCAGCATTCCGCGCTGTTCCTTGTTCATTTCAGTCGCAGAAATACCAGCGGGCGATAGCTGTTTGGCTTTTCGATCAGCGGCAGTGATAATGTCCTTCGGCGCTTCAGCGGAAAAGACCGCAGTCTTTAGCTGGTCTGGATTGAGCGATTTGGCCAATGCTCGGCCCAAGTCTTCCTCCGCAGCAAGCACGCGCGTTCCCTTTCTCGAACCTGTGCGGACTTCACCGGGATTGCTGCCCATAAACGTGGGCGTGACCGCAATTTCTCTTCCTTCAACAATCAGATAATTCAGCGAAAGATGGTGGCCTTCGAAGCGCCACGCCCAAGTGCCCTTTGCCTCCGGCTTGCCGTAGATCGAGATGAAGTACAATTCAGGGTCGCGTTTCACACGCGCCTTGGTGCCTTCCATTTCGCGCAGAATATCTTCAAGACTGATGATGCCGTTGACCTTTGCCTGTCCCCGCTCGCTCAAAATTGTCTTCAGCAAATCATGAACGAGTTTGCGTTGAGCCGCCGACATATCTTTGAACGGAAGCCCCTTTCGCGAGCCGCCCGTCAGCATCTCGCTCGGGATGAAGTGCCACGCCGTGCGCACATCGCTTTTGAGTTCATAAACGGCCTTGGCAGTTTGTTCGGTGGAAAGCGTGCCGAGCAATTTGCTCGCTGCGGCAGCCATTTGTTCGGGCGCAGTCGGTGCAGCTGCGGTCAAACAGAAGGTTGTTATGACGAGGAAAAGAGAAATGCAGATGAATCGCTTCATGATGTGCAATGGTATCGCCAACGCGAGACTGTCGACAAGCAGATTGAAGGGTCGGCATGTGTCAGTTACTGTTTCGGCCAGTGAAACTACTTTTCATCGGCGATGTGGTGGGTGAGCCGGGACGCCGCGCAGTGGCCAGGTTGCTGCCCAAACTTCGCGTTCAGCACAACATCGATATCATCATCGCCAATGGCGAAAATTCGGCTGGTGGTTCCGGCATCACTCCAGAAACTGCGGCTGAATTATTTGCTGCGGGCGTCGATGTGATTACTTGTGGCGACCATCTTTTCGATCAGCGAGAGGTGATCGAGTTGCTCAATTCTGAACCGCGTTTTGTTCGTCCGCTCAATTATCCGGCCGGAACACCCGGGCAGGGCAGTACGATCATCCAGAAAGCTGGATTGCCGACCGTTGGAGTGATCAACTTGCAGGGGCGCACTTTTATGCAGCCACCGCTTGAAAATCCGTTTCACGCCGCGCAGGCCGAAGTGAAGAAATTGCGTGGACAAGCCCGGATCATTTTCGTGGACATGCACGCGGAGGCGACCAGTGAGAAGATCGCGATCGCGCGGATGCTTGACGGTCAGGTGAGCGCGGTCGTCGGCACACACACGCACGTCCAGACGGCTGATGAACAGATTTTTCCCGGCGGCACAGCTTTTCTTTGCGATGCAGGTTTCACTGGCCCGCATGAAAGTTGTCTCGGGCGCGATTTTGAACCGGTCATCCGCCGTTTCCTCACCGGCATCCCGCAGCGATTCGGCGTGGCTAAAGGGCGCGTGTTGTTGCAGGGAGCATTGATTGAAATGGATCCGGTGAGTGGCCGGGCATTGAAGATCGAGCGCATCTCTGAGCCACTTCAGGAAAAGCAGAACTAGGATTGCATCAATGTGGCGGCTGCTTTACGGCTTCCATTGAACGGCGCAATCCGGCCATAATCCAACAATCAATGAAGTCAATGACTGGATGTGGGCGTGGCGAATGTGCTCGGAATGGCTTCAAGATCACCGTTGAGATCAACTCGGTGAATCGCAAGCAGGCGGAGATTGCCATCAATCTGCCGCGTGAACTGGAGTCGCTGGAATCTCGCATTCGCGATGAAATCAACCGCCACATCTCGCGCGGTCGTTTGAATGCTCGAGTGACGTTGCATTCGGCTCCCGGTCGCGAGTCTGCTGTTTCCCGTGTGAACACGGATCTTGCCAAGGCGTACTCCCGCGATTTTTCGCGTCTCGCCAAAGTGCTTAAAATTCCTTCAGCGATCACGCTGGATCAACTGCTTCGCGCACCGGGTGTTTTGCAATCAGCCGATGTGGAGGCGGAACCGGAGTCATTTTGGGCGGCAGTGGAGAAGGCGTTGCGGCAGGCTTTGGCCGCGTTGATCAAGATGCGCGAGCGCGAAGGCGCGCACTTGAAGAAAGATTTGCAGGCACGCATCAAGTGCATCCGTGAAGCGGCGGCGCGTGTCGCCATTCAATCGCCGGAATCGCAGTCCCGTTACCGCGCCCAATTGATCGAGCGTGTGAAAGCGGCGGGTGTGGAACTGGCATTGGATGATGACCGGCTGCTCAAAGAGGTTGTGTTTTTCGCCGATCGCTCAGACATCTCAGAAGAACTGACGCGACTGCATAGCCATTTCGGACAATTCGAAGATTGCACTCGATCGAAGGATTCTGTCGGTCGCACGCTTGATTTTCTTGCACAGGAGATCAATCGCGAGATCAACACGATTGGCTCCAAAGCCAACGATGCGGCTATTTCGCGTGAGGTCGTTTCGATGAAAGTGGAGATGGAGAAGTTTCGCGAACAAGTGCAAAACGTCGAATGAGCGAAGCACAAGACAAGCCGCTGCTGATTGTTTTATCCGCTCCATCCGGCGGTGGAAAGACGACGCTGTGCAAGCAATTGCTGGCGGCCAATTCCAATCTGGCGCGAGCGGTGACTTGCACCACTCGCTCGCCACGGGGACTGGAGCGCGACGGTGTGGACTATTATTTTCTCACGAAGGACTCTTTCGAGAGGCAGGTTGCGGCGGGAGAATTCATCGAGCACGCGAATGTGTATGGCAATCTGTATGGCACACTGAAGAGTGAAGTGCATGAGAAACTGAAGTTGGGCAAAGACGTGTTGCTGTCGGTGGATGTGCAGGGAGCAGCGAGCGTGCGGTCCATCGCGCAGAAGGACTCGCAATTGGGCGGGGCGCTTGTGTCAGTATTTCTGACACCTGAAAACGCAGCGTTGCTGGAGCAGCGATTGAATTTTCGAGGTGAAGACAGCGCGGACATGATTCAAAAACGACTGGCTGTTGCGCGAGTGGAATTGGCGCAGTGGGTGGATTTCGACTACTTGATTTACAGTACGAGTGTGCAGGAGGATTTGAGACGGATGCAGTCTGTTCATGATGCGGAAAAGATGCGGCGCGAACGGACGCGGCCGCCCAACTATTGAGAGAGTCATGGCAAAGAAACCCAACATTGTCCTCGGAGTCACGGGTTCGATCGCGGCACATAAAGCAGCGGACTTGGCGAGTCTGTTGACGAAATCGGGCGCGAACGTAAACGTGGTGATGACCGCCGATGCGCAGCGATTCATCACGCCGTTGCCATTCAAGACACTCACGCGCCATCCGGTCGTGACGGGACTTTACGATGAGGAAGAGGGTTGGAAGCCGGCGCATGTGCGATTGGCCGACGATGCGGATTTATTACTGATCGCGCCGGCGACAGCCAACATCATCGCGAAGTTGGCCAATGGAATGGCCGATGATGCGTTGAGTTGCATCGCTCTGGCATTGAATCCAAAGGCGAAGTTATTGATTGCGCCGGCGATGAATGGGAAAATGTGGCGGCATCCGGCGACACAATCGAACGTCACAGCACTCAAGGATCGGGGTGCGATATTTGTTGGCCCGGATGAAGGAATGCTTTCGTGCGGTTATGAAGGAATTGGGCGGTTATGGCCGGTCGATGGAATTGCAGAAAAAGCGATGGCGATTCTAAAACGCAGCAGCAAGTGATTTGAGTAATTGGAATCTGAGATGAATTGGGAGCGGATCAAACTAATCTCGCAGGTTTGGACAACGACGACGTTGGATCCGGATACACACCGGGATCGGCTCAAGTTCATGGAGCTGAATCTGGGTGTGCCGGTGAAATTGGCGATGTTGTCGTTGCTGGCTTTTCTCCTGTTTTTTTCTTCATGGTTCGAAGGTGTTGAATCGCTGGGTGAGATCGCGTTGGGGCCGGTGCGAGCATTCTTTGGCGCGTATCTCTTCATCAACATTTTCGCTTTGATCTTTTACGCTTGGTTTAATCACTGGTCGCTCATTTATATTTATCATTTCACTCTGGTGATGACGGTGGTGGACGGATTGTTCCTCTCGGCCATGGTGGTGGTGACGGGCGGTCTGGATAGTATGGTGTACTGGGTTTTTTTGGTATTGATGGCGCGCAACGCCATCAGTATTCCCATTGGCCCGACTCAGATCACTGTGAATCTGATCTCTTCCCTGTTCTACACGGTGGCGATTGCAATTCAGCGCAAGATCATGGCATTCGTTCCGCCAGCGATTCCTGAAGAACAGCCTTGGACGATGAACTGGCAGGATCCATTTTCATTGAGGGTCATCGAGGAACAGGCCGATGCGTTGTTTGTCCTGCGAGTGTTCTTTTTGCTATTGATGACGGCGTTGTGTTACGGCGTGCAGGTGTTGTTCGATCGCGAACGCGCCAATGAACGCGAGCAGCGTGAGTATATTTTGCGCCGGGAACAATTGCGGTCGACCGGGCGATTGGCTGCCGAAATTGCGCATCGTTTGAAAAACCCCCTGGCCATCATCAACAACACGGCCTATTCGCTCCGAAAACTCATCCCCGAAACTGCGCTGCCGGCGCTGACAAAGTTAGAGATGATTCGCGAGGAGGTTGAAAAGTCGGACTTAATCCTGACGGAGTTGATGGGCTACTCGAAATTGTCCGAAGGCAGCGTTGAAAGGCTGGATCTGAAGGAAGAACTGGAGCAGGCCGTTTCAGAAGTATTCCCTGCTTACGCGAATTTTGGAATCAGTGTGAAACACGAGATTCCCGATCGTCTGCCACCCTTGATGATGCAGCGCCAACATCTGCGTGAGATAATCGTCAACGTGTTGGTGAATGCGCGCGAGGCAAGTCGGTCGGGTAATGCAGTGCGGATCAATGTCGCCTTGTTGGATCGTGGCACGATTGAATTTCGAGTGAGTGATGAGGGGGAAGGCATCGCCCCCGATCGTGTCGAAAAAATCTTCGAAGCCTATTACACGACGAAGGAAAAGGGCACGGGCCTTGGGTTGGCCATTGTCCGGCAAAACCTCGAATTATATGGTGGAACCATCCGACTTGAATCAGTGCTTGGAAAGGGAGCGGCATTTATCATAACGTTCCCTTCCCGAACCCTGTAGACTGTTATGCGCCGAACCAGCCTCCCACCTGTATTGGTCGTGGACGACGAACGCAATATGCGTCTTTCGATCCATGACATATTGGAAGAGGAGGACTATTCAGTGGTATTGGCGGAGTCGGCCGAGGAGGCGTTGAAGATTGTCACGGACAACAAAGGCAATTTTCTGATGGTCATCACAGACGCTCGAATGGGCGGCATGAGCGGTTACGAACTGCTCAAAAAACTTTCTGCGGATTGGCCGAAGTTGCCCGTGCTGGTCATCACCGCGTTTGCCACACCCAAATTGGCGGTTGAAGCCATTCGATCCGGTGCGGTGGATTACCTCTCCAAACCGTTCGCGCCGGAGGAACTGCTGCACGCGGTGCACCGTTGCGTGGAACGCTATTCGCTTCTGCGCGAGAATGCAGCATTACGCGCGAAGTCCAGTCAGGTTTACGAGGCCGATCAGATAGTCGGCGACTCACCCGAAGTTCAAAAACTGCGGCAGCTGATCCGTACCGTTGGCGCTACGGATGCCACGGTACTCATACTCGGGGAGAGCGGCACCGGCAAGGAGCTGATTGCTGGCGCGCTCCATCAACACAGCAAGCGAAACGGCAAAAATTATGTGCGGCTCAACTGCGCTGCCATTCCCGAGACGTTGCTGGAAAGCGAATTGTTCGGCCACGAAAAGGGCGCGTTCACAGGAGCTATTCGTGAAAAACTGGGCCGTGTTGAAGAAGCCGATGGCGGATCCATCTTTCTCGATGAGATTGGCGACATGAGCCGGCCGCTGCAGGCCAAGCTCCTCCGGTTTCTTGAAGATGGCAGCTTCTCGCGTGTGGGCGGCAACGAGGAGTTGCGAGTGAACGTGCGCATCATCGCCGCCACCAATCGTGAAATCGTCAAAGCGATCAAGGCGCACGAATTTCGCGAGGACTTGTATCACCGGTTGAACGTCGTGCAATTCAGGCCCACTCCGTTGCGCGAGCGCGGCAGTGATGTGCTTCTGCTGGCGCGGCACTTTTTGAAAACACAGTCCTTCGCGATGAACCGACATTCGATGGAGCTGACTCCGGCGGCGGAAAAGAAACTATTGGCCCACAATTGGCCGGGAAATGTTCGTGAGCTTCGGAACGTGATGGAGCGCGCTGTCATCCTCGAACCAACCAATAAAATTCAAGCGGCCAGCCTGCCTGATTTTCATCTTGAAGCCATACTGACCCAGAATCAATCCACATTGGATTTGGGCGACATGGCATTTGAAGAGGCTGTGCAGGAATTTGAAAAGCGCGTGATTCTGACCTCCCTCCGTCAACACAACATGAATCTCACCAAGGCAGCCGACCAATTGAAAATCTCTCGTCACGCATTGCGTTATCGGATGCAGCGGCTCCATTTGGACGGCCATGCCGACGAAGACGATCCGATTACCTGAACAGCGATCGATGCAGGCTAGTTCGGCTATCACGCAAAAGGCTTCCTCCAATCTGGCTTTGGCGTTCGTCTGTCTCGGCAATAAAAAACGCATGGCGATGACTGCGCTCTACGCATTTTGTCGCGAGGTGGATGATGCGGCCGACGATGAGGCGGTCGAGACCGGATCGCGGCGAGCCAAACTCGGTGAGTGGCGCGAGGATGTTCGGCGAGCCTGCGATGGTGGGGCGCCCCGATTCGCAGTGAATCAGGAATTGCAGCCAGTAATCCAAGAATTCTCTCTGCCCTTCAAACTGTTTGATGAGTTGATCCAAGGTTGCGAAATGGATCTGGTGAGCAACTCATTCGCTACCGATGACGATCTCGATTTGTACTGTTACCGCGTGGCGTCTGTCGTCGGACTTTTGAGCATCCGAATTTTCGGTTTCAAAAATCCAGTGTGCGAGGATTACGCAGTGAATCTGGGAAAGGCCCTGCAATGCGCCAACATCCTGCGCGACATCGGCAATGACGCGAATCGCGGAAGAATCTATTTGCCACAATCGTGGTTGAACCGGTTCGATGTGACTGCGGAGGAGATTCTCGCTCGCCGAGATTCAGACAAGTTTCGCCGTTTGACTGCAGAGTGGGGCACGGCTACCGCCTTGCGATTTCAGAAGGCGGCCCAGTTGTTGCCTGCCGAGGATCGTCGCTCAATGGGTGCCGCCGAGGCGATGGGCGCAGTCTATTGGCGACTGATGCACGAATTGCGATCTGAACCCGCACGAACTTTGCAGTTGGAACCGCACAAGCTCGCTCGCGGCGTCAAATTGTGGCTGCTCTTCAAGACCACTCTCAAAATCCACTTGGGATTCTCCACGCCGAATTACGGATGAGAGCCAGCGGGCAGGGCCGTTATCAGCGCATGGGCCAGCTTTGCTGCCAGCCGACGAAGGCTGTGATGGAATTTCAAGAGTGCAATCAATCGGGCTGGTCGCATGAGCACATGCAACGCCAACGATGGCACATGGACTTTTTTTTCAGCAGTCAGAAATTTGGCGAAGTCGATCGGCAGCGAGTCATTCACTCCGTCTGAAATAATACGGATGGTTGCCGACGGGATTCTTTTTTCAGCGCACAATCGCCGGATGATACCCGATTCCATCTCCACCGCATCAGCGCCTGTTTGCAGGTGCAACGCGTGTTTCGCTTCCGATGTTGTAGCGATCGTGTCTGTACAATGAAACGTCGCCCGATGGGCGGAATTCAGAAGCAGCCGTTGCGACAAGATGGAATCGTCGGCATCGAAGAGGATTTCGCCCACCCGATATTTTGGGTTTAATCCACCAGCGAAACCGCAGGTGAGCACGAGTGATGGCTGGACATTCGTGAGAGTTGCACGGATTGCGGTATCGGCATTGGCCTGTCCCATTCCAGTCACGAGAACTTGCACGTCGTTTCTGCAGATGTGAGTTCGAAACGGGCGCGCCTCTGTCGGGACAGCGAAACAGACTAGGATTGATTTGCCTTCCACACGCTTGGCTATCGGTTTCGCACGTCGCCACCTGATGTTGCAACGGCATGTCCATTTGGGTGAACACTCAACTTGGCCACTAACTTCCGATGCTCAGCGAGCGCGAGAAGCGGCCATGTGTTTCTGTAGATGTCGTACTTGAGATAAAACACGCACGGGAAACCCGTGCCGGTGGTTTCGTCCTCTGTCCACGATCCGTCTGGATTTTGCGTGCTGATGAGATATTCGATTCCGCGCTGGATGCTCGGCAGTTCGGGATTGCCGAAGGCGAGCAAGCCCATCACGGCCCAAGCGGTCTGCGAAGCGGTGCTCGGCCCCTGACCTTTGTAAACAGGGTCGTCGTAGGTGTTGCAACGTTCGCCCCAGCCGCCGTCGTCGAGTTGCACACTTTCCAGCCAGTCGCGGCCTTTGGTCAGCCACGGCTCGTGCATCGGATGATTCATCGCGCGCAGACCGCGGAGCACTTGCCATGTGCCGTAAATGTAATTCACGCCCCAACGTCCGTACCACGAGCCGTCGGCTTCCTGCTGCGCGCGCAGATATTGAAGCGCCTTGCGCACTTGAGGATGGTCGAGCGAGTAGCCTTCTTGTCCGAGTAATTCCAAAATGCGCGCCGTGATGTCGGCGCACTCGGGATCGAGCATCGCGTTGTGGTCGGCGAAAGGAACTTTCTCAAGAATGCTTTTCGTGCAGTCCTTGTCGAACGCGGCCCAGCCGCCGTCTTTGCATTGAAAGGCCATCATCCATTTCAAACCGCGCTGGAAACATTCATCGCGCAGTCGTGGGTTGTCGGTCGGCACGCGACGCAGCGCCATCAGCACCATCGCGGTGTCGTCCACGTCCGGATTCCATTTGTTCTCGAATTCAAAAACCCAGCCGCTCGGCTCGACTTCCACGGGATTCTTGTGAAACCAGTCACCGCGAAAACGAATCTCTTTGCCCAACAACCATTCGGTGGATTTCTTGAGTTGCGGATGGTCGGCGGGCACGCCGGATTCGTGCAGGCAGATGTTGGCGATGGCGGTGTCCCACACAGGCGAGAAGCACGGCACGATACGCACGCTGTGGGTCGTCTCGATCTCGAGCTTCTTCAACTCCTGCTGCGCGCGTTTCACTTGCGGATGATCGTCGGCGTAGCCGAGCACCTTGAGCGCGATCAGCGCGTTGAGCATCGCGGGGAAAATGGCGGCGAGTCCGTCGCTCCCTTCGAATCGCTTGAGCATCCACCGCTCGCATTTCTTCAATGCAGCTTTGCGGAAAGGATGAATGCCGATGCGGACCCACTGCTCGGCGAACTTGTGCAGCTTGTCGATCGCGAAGAAAAAGTTTCGCCAGGTCAACAGATGCGGGTCGCGCGGCAACCGGCAATCGCGTTCATGAAATCCATCGGGATAAAGTTCGTTCAAGTCCACTTTGCACGGTCGTGTGGGCTTGTAGTGATTGATGATGGCCAACGGCACGAGCATCGCGCGCGACCAGTTGCTCATGTCCCAAAGATTCACATGAAACCATTTGCCGAGCAGGACGATTTCGCTCGGAATCGTGGGTAGATGTTTCCATTGCCACAGGCCGAGCAATGCGAGGTAAAGTTTTGAGAAAGTGTTCATCCTCGGCACGCCGCCAAGGTTGCGCGCCAGCTCCCGCGCGCGAAGCATCCGCGGATCCAACGTCGACACGCCGGCGAGTTTGAGCGCGAGGTAAGCCTTGATGGTGGCGTTCACTTCCGCAGGGCCACCGTGATAAATGTTCCAGCCGCCATCGGGCAACTGCATCGAGAAGATGTGATGAACGGCTTTGCGCTCCCATTGTTTGTCCACGTCGCCAGCCCAGTGATGGTACGCGACGGTGTCGGAGACGAGCGTAGAATCCACCATCAATTCGCCATTCCAATAGCCATCAGGCTGTTGGATCCTCAGCAAATGCTCCTGTGAACGGCGAATGGATGCGTCCAAATCCAACAGGAACTCACTCCGGAAACTCCTTGCACTGGGGACGCTGACAGATTCAATCGGATGACCCGAAGCACTGAGCATTAGGAGAACGCTAATGAAATTCCATGCGCGGGTAAAGTCAAAAGGCCTGTATTCGTTGGCTTGAAGCGGGTCTGTTGTCCGACTACTCTGACGGCGTGCTCGTTGAATTTGTCAAAATGAACGGAGCGGGGAACGATTTCGTTCTGCTCGATAATCGCGCCGGCAATCTCTCGCTCTCGCGCGAGCAGGTCGTGCAACTCTGCCACCGCCAGCGCGGTGTGGGCGCCGATGGGCTGATGCTTCTGGTGCCGTGCAAATCGGGCAAAGCCGACTGGGCGTGGGATTTCTACAACAGCGACGGTTCGACGGCGGAGATGTGCGGCAATGGCGCGCGCTGTTTTGCACGCTACATCCAGCGCGTTGTGGGTGCGAGCGAGCGGATCACTTTCGAAACGCTTGCGGGTGTCATCAGCGCTGAATTCAAAGGCGAGCGCGTGGCAATCGGCCTCACTGCGCCGCACGGATTGCGTCTGAATGAACATGTGACGCTCGCAGGCGGCGTGCAGACGATTCATTCGCTCAACACCGGCGTGCCGCATGCGGTGTTATTTGTGGAGGACGCGGACAAGGCGATGGTGCAGCCACTCGGCAACGAGATCCGTTTTCATGCGCACTTCGCACCGCGCGGCACGAATGTGAATTTTGTACAGTTACTCGGCCACGGCCGTATCCGCGTGCGCACTTATGAGCGCGGCGTGGAGGGCGAGACGCTTGCCTGTGGCACGGGCGTCACGGCTTCGGCGCTCATCACCTCGCGCCTGCATGGATTCGCCTCGCCTGTGCGCGTGCAGGTTCAGGGCGGCGACGAAATGGAAGTGAGCTTCGCAGAAAATGGCGGCGAGTTTTGCGCCGTTCATCTGCTCGGCCCGGCCGACTTCACTTTCGAGGGCGGGTTGAGTCTCTAATTACAGGCTGGCAAAGCGGCCCCAATTTCGGGACGCTCACCCCCGTTTTATGTTCACTGGAACCCACACCGCCATTGTCACGCCGTTCAAAAACGGCAAGCTCGACGAGCCTGCGTTGGAGCGACTCATCAAGGCGCAGATTCGCGGGGGTGTGGATGGCATCGTGCCGGTCGGCACCACGGGCGAATCGCCCACGCTCAATTACGAGGAGCATATTCGCGTCATCGAGCTGGCGGTAAAATTCGCCAAGGGCAAAGTGAAGGTCATCGCCGGCACGGGCGGCAACTCGACGAGCGAGGCTATGTTTCTCACCAAAGCCGCCGAGGAAGCTGGCGCCGATGCGTCGCTACAAGTCGCGCCCTATTACAACAAGCCGACGCAGGAGGGGCTTTTCCAGCATTTCCACGCCATTGCGCGCGCCACGCGGCTGCCGCTGATTCTCTACAGCATCCCCGGTCGTTGCGGCATCGAGATTGCGGTGGACACCGTGAACCGCCTTGCTCATGACAGCGTGAATATCGTCGGCATCAAAGAGGCCGGCGGCACTCCCGACCGCGTGAGCCAGCTTCGCGCGGCGTTGGGAAAAGAGTTTGTGATTTTAAGCGGCGACGATTCGCTCACGCTACCCTTCATGGCCGTCGGCGCGCAGGGCGTCATCAGCGTCGCCTCGAATGTCGTGCCCAAAGAAGTCTCGCAGATGGTGCAGGCATTCGCGCGCGGCAAGATGGACATCGCACTCAAACATCATCAGCGGCTTTTCCCGCTTTTCAAAGATCTCTTCATCGAGACCAATCCCGTTCCAGTGAAGGCGGCGCTGGCGATGATGGGAATGATTGAAGAGGAATACCGGCTGCCGCTCGTGCCGATGGCCGCCAAAAATCGCGAGGCGCTCAAGATGGTGTTGAAGGCCGCCGGACTTCTCAAGTGAGCCGCACGCCATGAATTCACTGGAGCGACTTTTGGAAAACAACCGGGTCTGGTCGGAAACCATCCGCAGGCAGCAGCCGGACTTTTTTGAAGTCTTGGCCCACCAACAGTCGCCGGAGTTTCTGTGGATTGGTTGCTCGGATAGCCGTGTGCCGGCCAACCAAGTCGTCGGACTCAAGCCGGGCGAAGTCTTCGTCCACCGCAATGTCGCCAACGTCGTCGTTCACACCGATCTGAATTGTCTCTCGGTCATCCAATATGGCGTGGACGTTCTGCGGGTGCGCCACATCATTGTCTGTGGACACTACGGCTGCGGCGGTGTGATCGCCGCGATGCGCAATCAAAAGCTGGGACTGATCGACAACTGGCTTCGTCATGTGCAGGACGTGCAGGAAAAATATGCCGCTCCCCTCGGCAAAATCACGGGTGAAACCCAACTCGCCGACCGCCTTTGCGAACTCAACGTCATCGAGCAAGCCCTCAATGTCTGCCAGACCACCGTCGTGCAGGACGCTTGGACGCGCGGACAGGAGGTTTCCGTCCACGGCTGGATTTACGGCCTGCAAAACGGATTGGTGCGCGACTTGAAAATGAGCATCGGTCACCGGCATGAACTGGCGACCGCCTACGCCGCAGCCGTCGCCGCCGTTGAGTAGAGCTTTTTCTTTCGTTGGCAGTCCTTGCCGTTTAACCTAGCCCCATGACTCGCGTCATCATCACCGGATCCAAAGGTCGCATGGGGCAGATGCTGGCCGCCTGCGCCGCGCGCAATCCTGAGCTGAAGGTTGTCTGGCAAATCGACATCGGCGATGAATTGAGCAGCGTCATCGATCGTTGCGATGTCGTCATCGATTTTAGTTTTCACGACGCCACTCCAGGTGTCGCCCAACTTTGCGCCGAGCATCACAAGGCGCTCGTCATCGGCACCACCGGCCACAGCGAGCCGGAGAAGACCGCCATCCGCGCCCACGCTGCGGCCATTCCGATGGTTTGGGCTTCGAATTACTCCACCGGCGTCAACACTCTCTTCTGGCTCACACAAAAGGCCGCAGAAATTCTCGGGACCGGTTTCGATCTCGAAGTCGTCGAGATGCATCATCGTTTGAAGAAGGACGCGCCCAGCGGCACCGCCACCACGCTGCTCGAAATTCTTGGCGACGTTCGCAAACTCCAGCTCAAAGAAGCACTGCGCCACGGACGCGAAGGAATTGTTGGCGAACGCACTCATGACGAGATTGGCATGCACGCCATTCGCGGCGGTGATGTGGTCGGCGATCACACCGTCATTTTTGCCGGCAACGGCGAACGGGTGGAACTCACCCACAAAGCCAGCAGCCGCGAGACTTTTGCCAACGGCGCACTGCGTGCCGCTCAGTGGGTCGTGAATCAGAAGCCCGGCATCTTCGACATGCAGGACGTGCTTGGGCTGAAGTAAGAGAGTTGCGATGGCCGGCAACACCGTCAATCGACTTGCCATCATCGCGCTGGGATCAAACCTCGGCGACTCCGCCAAAATTCTCCGCGCTGCTCTCGAACGATTACAGACGTTTTCAGTCGAGCCGCTCTCTATCTCATCGCTCTGGAAAACTGTGCCCGTGAATTGTCCGCCCAATTCACCGGCATTCGTGAACGCTGTGACTGAGTTTGCCCCGCGCAAAGAAGAGACGCCCGAATCGCTGTTCGCAAAACTACAGGCAATCGAGTTGGAATTTGGTCGCGCGCCCAAAGTGGTTTTGAACGAGCCGCGTTCGCTCGACCTCGACTTGATAGCGTTTGGTTCAGAAACTTGCTCGACACCTTCACTCACGCTGCCGCATCCGCGCGCGCATCTGCGTCGATTCGTGCTGGCGCCACTGGATGAGATTGCGCCCGGCCTGATTCTGCCCGGGCAATCGCGCACGGTGCGGGAATTGCTGGCGTCATTGCCCAACGTCGAACAAGCCGCACGCCTCGACTGATCCGCAAGCGCGGGTTGCCATTGGTCATCAAATCAGTCAGCATCACTCGAATGACTTCCCCGCAGGCGTACGCAAAGACATTCCTCATTGCTGCGTTGTTCATTGGGAATCTGGCTGAGTCGGCGCAGAAGCCGAATGTGCTGTTGATCTTCACGGATGATCACGCTTACCAATCGATCAGCGCTTACGGGTCGAAGATCAACAAGACGCCAAACATCGATCGACTGGCGAAGGAGGGGATGCGTTTCGATCGTTGTGTAGTCAACAATTCCATTTGTGGGCCGAGTCGTGCGGCCATCCTCACGGGAAAGTATAGTCACAAGAACGGCTTTTATCAGAATGGCGATCTATTCAACGGCGCGCAGCAGACATTCCCAAAGCTGTTGCAGAAGGCCGGCTATCAAACGGCGATGATCGGCAAGTGGCACTTGTCGAGTGACCCGACAGGATTCGATCATTGGGAGGTGCTCATTGATCAAGGGCCGTATTACAATCCGCCGATGAAAAGCGCGGCTGGCGTGAAGCGGTACGAGGGCTACACCACCGAGATCATCACCGACCACACGATACAATGGCTTTCGCATCAGCGCGACACCAACAAGCCGTTCATGCTTTTCTTCCAGCACAAGGCGCCTCATCGCAACTGGCAGCCAGGCCCGAAATATCTCAACCTCTACAAAGGCGAAAACATCCCCGAGCCTGCAACGCTCTTTGATGATTATTCCGGGCGTGGAACGGCAGCGCGCGATCAGGACATGAGCATCGAAAAGACGATGACGCCGGAGGACCTGAAGTTGGTTGCGCCAAAAAATCTGACACCCGATCAACTCTCGGTTTGGAACGCGGCCTATTCGGAGGAGAACGAGGCATTCTCGAAAGCGAATCTCACCGGCAAAGATCTCGTGCGATGGAAATATCAGCGTTACATCAAGGACTACCTGCGATGTGTTGCTGCGGTGGATACCAATGTGGGTCGCGTGCTCGATTATCTCGACAAATCTGGCCAGGCAAAAAACACCCTCGTCATCTACTCTTCAGATCAGGGATTTTATCTGGGAGAACACGGCTGGTTTGATAAACGCTGGATGTACGAGGAATCCTTTCGCACGCCACTCATCGTTCGTTGGCCCGGCGTGGCAAAGCCCGGCAGCGTGAACAATGACATCGTGGCGAACATCGATCTCGCCGAAACCATCCTCGAAGCTGCGGGCGCGCCCATTCCGGCCGACATGCAAGGCAGTAGTTTTATCCCTTTGCTCAAAGGCATTCGGCCCGCTGATTGGCGAAAGAGTTTTTACTATCACTACTATGAATTTCCGCAGCCCCACCGTGTCCAGCCGCACTACGGCGTGACGACCGATCGCCACAAGCTCATCCATTTCTACAAACTCAATGAGTGGGAGCTGTACGATTTGCAGCGTGACTCGATGGAGATGAAGAGCGTTTTTGCCGACCCTGCTTATGCGAAAGTCGTCGTTGAAATGAAGACCGAGTTGGCTCGGCAACAGAAACTACTCGGTGACGACAAGCCCGATGCGCCACCGCCGCCAAGAACCAATCCAAACAAGAAAGGTTCGAAGTGAAAAATAAATCATGGCGGACAACCCCGACGGATCTGTTTGCAATCACGACATGAGACCGGAACCCAATTCACCACGTGCAAAATGGGCGGTGCTCGCCGCCGCTTTTCTCGGCTGGATGTTCGATGGATTTGAGATGGGACTTTTCCCATTGATCGGTGGTCCAGCCATCAAAGAGCTGCTCGGCGAAGGCGCTGTCGCGGGTGATGCCGATAAATGGTTCGGCGCCATCATCGCTGTATTCTTGGTTGGCGCGGCGACGGGCGGAGTTTTATTCGGTTGGTTGGGGGACAAGATTGGCCGTGTTCGAGCGATGGCCATCAGCATTTTCACCTACGCGATCTTCACCGGCCTGTGCGGGTTTGCCTCCGAGGCGTGGCACATCGCGGCACTGCGGTTTGTCGCTTCGCTCGGGATGGGCGGGGAATGGTCGCTCGGTGTGGCGCTGGTGAACGAAGTGTGGCCGGGTAAATCGCGCGCGATCACTGCGGGATTGATTGGCGCGGCGGCGAATGTCGGTTTCCTTCTTGTTGGTGTGCTCAGTCTCGTGCTCAGCAGCTTCATCAATGGCATGCAAGGATTCCTCCTGAGTGTGGGATTGCCAGAAGCGATGGTGACTCAACTGCTGGCCAATTCAGCTTGGCGACTCCTCATGATGAGTGGCGCGTTGCCTGCGCTTATGGTCTTTTTCATTTTTCTAAAAGTGCCTGAATCGGAAAAGTGGGAGGCCGAAAGAAAGCGTGGTGCCACGTCACATTGGGCAAACACAGATCTCTTCGGAGTACTCATCGGCGGTGTCGCTGCGATGACGATTGTCTGGGCTTGGTCGCCAATCGGCACCGGAGCACGCAACGCAGTATTCGTCACCGTGGTTGGACTTGTAGTGGCTCTGTACGGATACCTTTATCCCGTGCGTCGGTACCTAGCGCGAGCGGAGGCTGCCGGTTCACTGCGCGGCACCGACGGAAAGTCTGTGGTAAAAATGATGTTGTTCGGTGCCAGTCTGGCGGGAGTGGCGCTGCTAGGCACCTGGGGCGCGATCCAATGGATTCCTCGTTGGGCCATTCAATTAGCCGGTGCCACCGAACCGCATGCCAAGGAATACACACAAATTGCCACTGCGCTCGGAGCCGTGTTGGTGACTTTTCTCACCGCAGTGACGGCAGATAAATTGGGTCGCCGCGTGACGTTCACTTTGATGTGCGCTGGCACAATCGCCACCGCGTTGATGTTGTATCAAACCAATCACACGTTCGGCCCGTGGTTCCTGGCGTGCGCCTTTATTGCCGGAGGGGTGAGCGCGTCGTTCTACGGTTTCTTCCCGCTCTATTTCCCCGAATTGTTTCCCACGGCGGTGCGTGCGACGGGGCAGGGGTTCTCCTTCAACTTCGGTCGCATCATCGCAGCCATTGGTGGAATGCAGACCGCCACCTTGATGGGTTATTTTGACGGAAGTTTTCCAAAGGCCGGCTCCGTGATGGCAGCCATCTATCTACTTGGTCTGGTGCTCATCTGGTTTGGGCCGGAGACCAAAGACAAGCCGTTGCCGGATTGATCAGAGCAGGTTTTGATAGGCGAGCCATGTGGCGCGGTAATACTTCATAACGCGCACGGGATCTTTGCTGTCGGCCACTTCCGCGAGGCAATAGCCTTTGAAGCCCGACTCGTTGAGCCGCGTGAAGAGCCGGCGGAACGGATAATCCTCAAGGAAAAGATCGCGCATGTGCACGGTGAAAATCTTGTCTTTCACCATGTCAAAATTGCGGTCGAAGCCCTCGCCATCCAAATCCGTTGCGTTGGAATTCCAGCAGACGCCCACGCTTTTGTGCGCCGCCACGTCCATCATCGTCTTGATGTGCGCCAGTGACGAGGTGCCTGCGCCGTGCACTTCCACGCGGATTTGCTGGCCGTGTTGCGCGGCAAACACTCCCAGCTCCCGCAACGAGCGCCCAATCTGTTCGAGCGTCTTTTGCACGGTCACTTCCTTGGGCAGACCGTTGGGGCGCACCTTCACGCCGCTCGCGCCCACATCCTGCGCCAGCACGATGTATTCCTTCGTCGCCTCGATATCCTTGCGCAGTTTCGCCTGATCGGTCGTGTGATAATCAAATGCGCTGCCCAAGCCCATCAACGCCACTTTGGAATCAGCGAAGCGCTTCTTCACCTCCGCGCGCTCGGTCTTGGAGAGGTTCACCTCCACTTTGTGCGCATGCGTCGTGCGCAGTTCAACCCCTTCAAATTTTGCCTCCTCGCAATTCTTGATGACCGTCGCGACATCCCAATCCTTCGCCAGATTGTAAGTCACCGTGCCCAATTTCATTTTCGACTGGCCGGTGAGAAAACTCACGCTGCCTTTCGGCGCCACAGCGGCATTGAGTTTTGAATGAGCCAGGGAGAATCCGGCCAGACCTGCGAGCGCGAGAAATTCACGGCGTGTGGGTTGCATGAAGCTTTTTAAGCGAATCTGCGCGCGTGTGCAACGGCAATTGGCCAGTTTCCGCTTGTCGATGCCCTGCTAGAAAGGGAAGGTCTCTGCCGATGTCGCCCGGCAAAGTCACCGTTGCACAACTGCGCCAGATGAAAGGTCGCCAGAAAATCGCGGCGCTCACGGCCTATGATTTTGCGATGGCGCAGTTGCTCGACGCCTGCGGCGTGCCGCTCCTTCTCGTCGGCGATTCGCTCGGCATGGTCGTGCTCGGTCATCCGGACACTACGCATGTGACGATGGAGGAGATGATCCACCACGTCCGCGCCGCAGCGCGCGCGAAGCCCAATGCGCTGCTCGTGGCCGATTTGCCTTTTCGCAGTTACGAGACGCCCGCGCAGGCGGTGGCTAATGCCATGCGTTTCGTTGAAGCCGGCGCCGATGCGGTGAAGGCCGAGGGCGGCCGCGCCATCCTCGAATCCGTTCGCGCGATCATCGCAGCGGGCATCCCGTTCCTCGGCCATTTGGGCATGTTGCCACAACAGGTGTTGGAAGAGGGCGGCTATCACATCAAAGGCAAAATTGAGGTGGAGCACGCTGGCTTGCTCGCCGATGCCGCGGCGCTCTGCGATGCCGGTGCGTTTGCCATCGTGCTGGAATTGGTCACGCCGCCGGTTGCGCGGGAGTTGACGCAGCGTGTGTCAGTGCCGACCATCGGCATCGGTTCGGGGCCGGACTGCGACGGACAGATTCTTGTGACAACTGATTTATTGGGCACGTCTCCCGGCCGCATTCCGAAACACGCGCAGCCCGCGAATCTCGCCGAGGCGATTCGCACAACAGTGACCGCCTGGAAAGCAGCGCTGTGACAGGCACCAATTAATTCATGGAAAATCTAACGCACATTGACGCCGAGGGCCGCGCGGCGATGGTGGACATCTCGCAAAAGCCCGCGCAGTGGCGCGAGGCGGTGGCGAGCAGCCGCATCGAATTGCAACCCGAGACGATCTCGCTCATCCAAGAAAACCAGATCACCAAGGGCGATGTGCTGGCCACGGCGCGACTGGCGGGGATCATGGCCGCGAAAAAGACGGCCGATCTCATCCCGCTTTGTCACCCGCTGGCGCTCACGCATGTGGCGGTGGATTTTGAGTGGAGCGATGAGCCGCCCGCGCTCATCATTCGCGGCACGGCGCGCACGCAGGGGCCGACGGGAGTGGAGATGGAAGCGCTCACGGCGGTGAGCCTCGCCGCGCTCACGATTTACGACATGTGCAAGGCCGTGGACAAAACGATGCGCATCACCGAAGTGAAACTGGACTCGAAGACAAAACAGTGACCATGCAAATCAACGCAGGTATCATCACCATTTCCGACCGCGCATCGAAGGGGCTTTATGACGACCTCGGTGGGCCGGCATTGAAAAAGGCCGCCGAAGGGTACGGCTGGAAAATCGCTGCCGAGGCGCTCGTGCCCGATGAGAAACGCGAAATCCAGCGCGCCATCCGCGAGCAGATCGCAAAGGGCTGCGCGCTCATCCTCACTACTGGCGGCACGGGAGTGGCGCTGCGCGATGTGACGCCCGAGGCTGTCCGCGAAATCGCTGTGCGCGAATTGCCCGGCTTCGGCGAAGTGATGCGAATTGAATCCATGAAGATTACGAAGAACGCGATTCTCTCTCGCAACCTCGCCGCGGTGGTGGATCAGGCGCTCGTCATTTGTCTGCCGGGCAAACCGAGCGGCGCGGTCGAGTGTCTTTCATTTGTGGTCGGTGCGATCCCACATTGCGTCGAGGTGTTGCAGGAAGTCCCGACGAGTTGTTGATCGCAATGCACGACGCGCCCATCGAATTCTTCAACCGCTACACCGGCCACATCGAGACGGAGCGGGTCTATGGCGAGGCGTGGCTGCGTTGGACGTTGCAGAATCCATTCGGCAAACTTGCGCTGCATCTCTTTGCCAAACGTCCGCTGTTCGCAGCGTGGTATGGTTGGCAGATGAGTCGCCCGGCCACTTGCGCGAAGATTGCGCCGTTCATCGCGCAGTTCGGGCTGGACGCGGGCGAGTTTGTGAAACGTCCACAGGACTTCACTTCATTTAACGATTTCTTTTTTCGAGCACTCAAGCCAAGCGCACGGCCGGTAGATGCTGATCCGCGCGCAGTAATCTTTCCAGCCGATGGCCGGCATTTGGGTTTTGCCAATGCTGCGCAAGCCTCGGGCGTGTTCGTGAAGGGACAGCGTTTTGACATCGACGCGCTGCTGGGCGACACCGCGTTGGCGGCGCGGTTTCGTGGCGGGGCACTCGTTTTCTCGCGCCTTTGTCCGGTGGATTATCATCGGTTTCATTTTCCCGTCGCGGGCACGCCGTCGGAAACGCAACTGCTCAATGGCCCACTCTTTTCGGTGAACCCGCTGGCGCTGCGCCGCAACCTCGCCAATCTTTGGGAGAATCGTCGTTGGCTGACGCGAATTGAGACGGCCAATTTGGGTACGGTGCTGATGTTGGAAATTGGAGCGACGAATGTGGGCAGTGCGGTGCAGACTTTCCGCGCGAGCGCGCCGATGGAAAAGGGGAGCGAGAAAGGTTTTTTCCAATTCGGCGGTTCAGCGACCGCCACATTGTTCGAGCCGGGCCGCGTGCGATTGTCGGACGATTTGCTCACGCATTCGCGTGAGTGTCGGGAATTGTATGCGCGTGTGGGTGATCGGATGGCTTTAGGCGTGTGAAGCGGCGCGATCAATAATCGGCGATGGAGCCGTCTTTCAATTTCGCGCCGGGCCATTTGTAGGTCTGCGGTTTCTTGGCTTCCTCGGCGATGGCCTTCTCATTCATCTCCACGCCGAGTCCGGGACCGGGCGGCAGCGCGACGTAGCCCTCCTTGTCCACCTGCCAATCCACCTGCGCGATGCCTTTGGGATTGAACCCAAAATTGTTGGGATAAAATTCGTGGATGAGAAAGAGCGGCGTGGCGGCCGTCGCATGCAGGCTGGCGGAGATGCCCAGATTGCTCGCGGTGCAGTGCGGCGCGAGCGGCACATGATACGCCTCGGCCAGTGCCGCGATTTTGTGCATCTGGCTGATGCCGCCGGTGTG
>CAMDOH010000018.1 GCA_945903605.1 Akkermansia muciniphila | reverse complement strand
TCCAGGGTCTCACCCTGCGTATGGATGCCAAAGCCCAAGGCGGAGGCGCAGTAACCGCCCTCCTCGGCCTCCGTCACCTCGAAGATGATTTCGGAATTCATGATCACAAAATACCGGAACCGTCCGGGTGAGTCAAAGCAAGTCCTGCCGCCTTCCTCGCCCTCTACGCCCACCCGCCGCAGCCGGATGAACTCCGCATGGCGACGGATTACCTCGCGCAATTCCGGGAGAAGCTCGCCGCGAAGAAACTCCCCGCCGACCAAGCCTGGTCCAGCCTCAGCCGCGCGCTGCTCGGCGCGAATGAGTTTCTTTATCTCGATTGATCCAGAATTGTCCTGAGCGAAGGGGTTTCGCTACGGCAACGGAATCTCCAGCTGACGGCAGATGCCTCGGGCGAGGTGCTCCTTGATTTCGCGGTGACGGGGAACGGCACTCCAAGTATCACGGACTGGATTCTCCCAGATGGAATGCCGACCACCCTCGCGTTTGAGCTGGCAGCCGTGGCGGCGCAGATGCCGTTCCAAGTCCGCCAGCTTCACAGCGTGCCTAGCTCGATGGGCTCGCGCACGCTCTGGGGAGACTCCGCTTTGCGCGCCTTCTCGCGCAGGTATTCGAGGGAGAGCTGGAAGGCATCCAGCAAGTTCGCCTTCGCCTCGTCCAATGTTTCGCCCTGCGTCTGGACGCCCGGCATCTCCTCCAGCCAAGCCACGTAACCTCCCTCGGCAGCCGGCTCATAGACAGCGGTGAACTTCATGGCTTCATACTAGGTCCAACGGATTCCCAGCGCAAGCGCGGCATCGCCACTAATTCGCCGCGAGCAATACCGCATTCCCACAGGCTGGACAGGGCACCTTTTGACCAACGCCCTCGCGCGGAAACAAAATCTGCGTGGAACAATGCCCGCATGTGGATTTGAGTTCATCCGCAGCCTGTTTCACAGGAGGTGTGTCAGGTTCGGTAATCGTATAAAACTTGGCAACGGGAGGCTGAACGGCCGGGGCATTCTCACGAGCCGCGAGTACTCGGATTTGCCTTTTCAACAGTTCCTGCATCGCCTCATTGGCTTCAGCCGAGCGGTAAAGAAAATCGAGCACTTGATGGATCGCCATGCCTATTGCCAAATAGGTCCACCCCAGGGCCACTAAACCAACGGCAATGCCCAGCAGCTCGTGCTCGGCCCTACTATTATCCGCATACAATATGATATAGATGACGAGCAGGCACAGAGCCGCAATAAACAATAATATTCCTTGTACATAGAAAATCCAACTCAACCACGGCGCTGGATGCTTTGTATTCATCGGCGACTACGCCTCTCCCTCGGATTGGGGGTCGTCTAGACTGCTCATGGAGTGTTCATTCAGTTCTCATTTCAGCCACAGCCGCATACTTCATCCCGTCACCGCGATGCTTCCACAGCACGGTCGCGCCGGGGGCGGGCGGGGGCTTACAGCCCGAGCACTTCGCCATCTGCCTTGGTATAATCGGCGTGGCCCTTGATGCGGTTGGCGAGTGAGGCGACGAAGCCAAACCCATTCGCCAGCGCTCAAGAACGGGAGAACACCCGTTAGAAATGACTGTTGAACCGTTGAAAAGGGTTCCCCAAAGAGCAAGGAACGCTCGATGAACGGATACGAACCTTGCAGCCCAGCTATGGGCGCCGTGCAAATAGGATTTCTCCTAAGTTCTCTCATGGTGGCCGAGAGATAACATGCGGTATACGCACGGGATGGGTCAATATTTTAGTTCGTAAGTTTGCAGAAAATGGCTTCAATCAGCGTCGAACTTTCGTATGAACCGCCGCACCGCCATCCGCTCGCTCGCTGGGAGTTCGCTCCTGTTGCCCGGCATTATCTCCGACTTGCTTGCCGCGGATGCGAAGCGCGCCACCAGTTCCACCACCGCCACCGCCGCCGCGCCCGCGCCGGTGGAT
The DNA here is from genome assembly GCA_945903605.1 of Akkermansia muciniphila. Classification (GTDB taxonomy): domain Bacteria; phylum Verrucomicrobiota; class Verrucomicrobiia; order Limisphaerales; family UBA1100; genus CAMDOH01. The sequence goes on along the minus strand of CAMDOH010000018.1, from coordinate 41,169 downwards.
CCGCTTGCGCCGAAGCAGCCGCATTTCACGCCGAAGGCGAAGCGGGTCATTTTCCTGCACATGTCGGGCGGGGCGTCGCACGTGGATTCGTGGGATTACAAACCGCGCCTCATCGCGGATCACAATCAGCCATACGAAGTGCCGAAGAAGATGCTGGATGCCTTCGCGCTGGATAACCGGAGCGCGGTGAAGTTTTATAAGAAGCCCGGCTGGGAGTTCAAACAACGCGGCAAGTCTGGCCTTTGGATCAGCGAGCTGTTTCCCAAGACCGCCGAGTGCGCGGACGACCTCTGCCTCATCCGCTCGATGTTCAATGACCACGCGGACCACGCGCAGGCGACGCTGGGCATCCACACCGGGTCGGTCACGTTCACGCGGCCGAGCGTCGGCTCGTGGGTGAGCTACGGTCTCGGTACGGAGAACGCGAACCTGCCGAGCTTCATGGTGATCGCGCCGGTGCTGCCGTATGCCGGCGGGCAGGTGTGGTCGGCAGATTTTCTCCCCGGCTGCCATCAAGGCACGCGTGTAGTGCCCGGTCCGGAGCCGGTGCCGAACATCAACCGGCGCATTGCGGACGCGGAGTTGCAGGAAATGGAACTCGGCCTCGGCGCGGCGTTCAACAAAAAGCATCTGCTCGCGCGCGGGAACGATGGACAACTCGCGGCGCGCATCAAGTCCTTCGAGACCGCTTACGGCATGCAGGCCGCCGCGCCGGAGGCGTTCGACCTCGCGAAGGAAACCGACGCGACGCATCAGCTCTACGGTTTGCCGCGCGGCAGTACGAAGGGTTTCGCGTGGCAGTGTCTCATCGCGCGCCGACTGGCGGAGCGCGGCGTGCGGTTCATCGAGCTGATTGACACCGGCGCATCTGGCAACTGGGACGCGCACGGCGACATGGCCGGACACGCGCCGCTCGCGCGCAACGTGGACCAGCCGATGGCCGCGTTGCTGAAGGATTTGAAGAGTCGCGACATGTTGAAGGACACGCTCGTTGTGTGGGCCACGGAGTTTGGCCGCACGCCGTTCAACACGACGAAGGACGCGAAGGGCCGTGAGCATCACGCGCAGGCGTTCACCTGCTGGATGGCCGGCGGCGGCGTGAAGGGCGGCTTCAGCTACGGCGAGAGCGACGAGCACGGCAACGCGGTGGCGACGAACGGCGTCCACGTCCACGACTTCCACGCCACGATGCTGCACCTGCTGGGCTTTGATCACACGCGTCTGACCTATCGCCACGCGGGCCGCGACTACCGGCTCACGGATGTGTTCGGCAACGTGGTGAAGGAGATCATAGCCTGAACGGTGGCTTGTTATTGCGGCCTCGGACCGCAACACTTGCGCAGTCATATTTTCATGAACACCGCACGCATCAGTTTCATTTGCATGATTCTCGGCATCGCGGCTTCTATTCGCGCAGCCGAACCGAGCGTTGCGGACACTGATTTTTTCGAGAAGAAGGTCCGTCCGCTGCTCGTGGCCAAATGTTATGAGTGCCACAGTTCGACGGCGCTCAAGCTCAAAGGCGGCCTGCGACTCGACTCGCGCGCGGCGATGATCAAAGGCGGCGACAGCGGGCCTGCGATGATCGCGGGGAAACCTGAAACCAGTCGGCTCATTCGGGCTGTTGGGTACGATGACGTGAATCTGCAAATGCCGCCCAAGGCCAGATTGGCCGCGACCGAAGTGGCCACGCTCACGGAGTGGATTCGACTTGGCGCGCCGTGGCCGAAGGAAGGGCCTGCGCAAGCCGCCACGATTTCGGAATTCAACCTCGCTAAACGCAAGGCCGCCCACTGGTCTTGGCAGCCCGTTCGTGATCAAACGCCGCCACAAGTGAAACAGAAAGATTGGCCGCGAACGTCGTTGGACTCATTCATCCTCGCCAAGCTGGAGCAGAATCAAATCAAGCCCGCACCACCGGCTGAGAAGCGCACCTTGATTCGCCGTGCGAATTTGGACATCACCGGCCTGCCGCCCACACCCAATGAAATTGATGCTTTCCTAGCCGATACTTCGCCCGATGCCTTTGCGAAGGTTGTCGATCGCCTGCTCGCCTCGCCCCATTTCGGCGAGCGTTGGGCGCGGCACTGGCTTGACTTGGTGCGATACGCGGAAACGCGTGGCCACGAGTTCGAGCCGATCATTCCCAATGCGTGGCAGTACCGAGACTACGTGATTCGAGCACTGAACGCCGACGTGCCCTACAACGCATTTGTCACCGAACACATCGCTGGCGATTTGATGCCGACACCGCGATTGCATCCGGTGACCGGCGGCAATGAATCGATTCTCGGCACGGGGTTTTGGTTTCTCGGCGAAGAAGTGCATTCGCCAGTCGATATCCGCGCCGACGAATGTGACCGGTTGGACAACCGGCTCGATGTGATGTCCAAAACATTTCTCGGTCTCACCGTCGCCTGCGCGCGTTGTCACGATCACAAGTTTGATGCGATTTCGCAGAAGGATTATTACGCGCTCACAGGCTTTCTGATTTCCGGCAGTTACCGCCAAACGCGCTTTGAGACTGCCGAGCAACACAAACGGGCCGCGGCCACTCTGGCGCTGCTCCGCGCCAAATCCGAACCGGAACTCCGCCGTTCGCTCGCGACTGCTTTACGAACAGAACTTCCAAAACTGGCGGCGGCTGTTCTCATTGAAAGCGCCAAAGACACGACCGTGTTTCCGCCTCGCGCCGCCGAGATTTCAAAGGATTCGCTGGTCATCGTGGATTATGGGCGCACACCGAATCGCCAATGGTTGCAGGACGGCGTGGCATTTATTCCCGTCAAGCGAGGACAATTGCGATTTGGACAGACAAACGAAGTGACTGGCGTCACACAACTCGACGCTGCGGAATTTGATCCATCGTGGAAAAGCATTCGGTCCATCGGTCAGCAGGAAGGAAGCGCGCTGGGAAAATGGAATCGCGAAGGACGAACTTTGCGCACGCCGGAATTCATTTTGACCGGTGGTTGGGTTCACTACCTCGTTCGCGGCGGCGGACGCGCTTATGCCGCCGTCAACTCACATCTGATCGTTCAAGGCCCGTTGCATGGTGCGGTCATGAACACGTGGAAACCGGGCAACGGCTGGCATTGGGTCAGCCACAATCTCACGGCTTACAAAGGTCACCGATTGCATGTCGAAATCTCGCCCAGCGACGACGGCGATTTGTCCGTCGCCTGCGTTGTTCAATCCAATGCTCCCGCCTCGGGCGCATTGAAACCCGCAGGCAGACCCAGCGAAGTGGAACTGGCGAAACACCTCGATTCAACCTTACGCGAATTGGATGCAGGAACTGTGTCGGCCGACAACGCGGCGCTCGCCGACTGGCTCGTCCGACATCGATCAAAACTGATCCCCGCTGAGGCGCCCAACACTCTCGCCTTCGGAAAACTTGCGAGCGATTTTGCAGCCGATGCCGGCAAAACCATCGCGGGCGTCCGACTCGAATCGCAGTTGGCGCCAGCCATGTTCGAGGGCAGTGGTGCGGATGAATTCCTGCTCATTCGCGGTTCCTCGCGCACACCCGGCCCAGTGGTGCCGCGACGCTTTCTGGAAGCCATTGGCGGCTTGCAACAGCCACAACTCAACACGGGTGGCGAACGATTTGCCCTGGCCCGACAGATGTCGGATTGGACAAACCCGTTCACTTCGCGAGTGGCCGTCAACCGAGTTTGGCATCATCTGTTGGGTCGCGGCATCGTGGCATCAGTGGACAATTTCGGAGTGATGGGCGAGCAGCCGTCGCATCCCGAATTACTCGATCATCTCGCCACACGCTTCACAAAAGTACATGGCTGGTCGTTGAAAAATCTGATCCGTGAAATCCTACTCTCCAACACATGGCAGATGCGCAGCGACCCAGCCGATGCCGGAGCTGAATTGCGCGATGCACAAAATGTGTTGTTGCACCGAGCGAACGTGCGCCGGCTCGAAGGGGAAATCATTCGCGACTCGATACTGGCTGTCTCCGGTCGGTTGAACCCGCAAATCGGCGGCGCCCCCGTGGATATCCATCTGACTGCGTTCATGGAAGGCCGCGGTCGCCCAGCAAGCGGGCCGCTCGATGGTGATGGCCGGCGCAGTCTCTACACGGCCGTGCGACGCAACTTTTTATCGCCGATGATGCTCGCCTTCGACACCCCGATCCCCTTCTCGACCGTCGGCCGGCGCAATATCTCGAATGTGCCGGCGCAAGCGTTGATCTTGATGAACGACCCGTTTGTTGTTCAACAAGCTGAAGTTTGGGCGAAGCGCGCGCTGACACAAAAAGCCGTCGATACCAACGATCGCATCACTCAGTTGTACGCAGCAGCATTCGGCCGATCACCGAGCGGGAATGAATTGGCCTCAGCGCGGCGTTTTCTGGATGAGCAGGCCAGAGAGCGCGGTTGCGCGCCAGACGATGTGAGAATCTGGGCGGATTATTGCCACGTGCTGTTCAATGTGAAGGAGTTCATTTTCATCAACTGAAATTATGGGAGATCACTGCGGCCGATTTCAGCCAGCGCCATTGACTCGGCGCGAGATGCTCGTTCGCTCGGCGAATGGATTCGGCGGGCTGGCGATGCTTTCGTTGTTGGCGGGAACTTCGACGGCTGTCCCGACGATGACACTTTCTCGCGAGCCCCATTTCAAACCGCGAGCGCGCAACATCATTTTCCTCTACATGGATGGCGGGCCGAGTCAGGTGGACACCTTCGATCCCAAACCGCGATTGACGAGTGAACACGGCAAGCCGTTCCCGATGAAAATGGAGCCGACGCAATTCAACAACAACGGCGCGTCGTACGGCTCTCCGTGGCAATTCCAAAACTACGGCCGCAGCGGGATCCCCGTCAGCGCGCTCTTCCCGAATGTGGCCGAGTGTGCGGACGATTTGTGCGTGGTCCGATCGATGTGCAGTAATTTTTCCGAGCACACTTCGGCAAATTATTTTCTGCACACGGGAAACGGCCTGCAGGGTCGGCCGAGCATGGGCGCATGGGTCGGATACGGACTGGGCAATGAGAGCCGCGACCTCCCCGGGTTTGTGGTGATCAACGGAGGACTCATTCCTCCCGGCGGGCTGGATAATTTCAACAGCGGTTTTCTGCCGGCAAATTATCAAGGATCCGTGTTCAAGCCGGCGGATCATGCCGTGGCGAACATCACGCCCACCGAATCGAAACCCGAGTTGCAGCAACGAAAATTCAATTTGATGCGCGAGCTGGATCGCGGCGTGATTGGTCGGTTCGGAAAATTGGATTCCATCGAAAGCGCCATCGCCAATCATGAACTGGCGGCACGGATGCAAACGGCGGTGCCCAGTCTGATGGATTTGCGCGGTGAAAGCGACGCCCTTAAAAAAGCGTATGGATTCGAGCACACCTTCAAAAACACGCGCACGTTTGCTCATCAATGCCTGCTCGCACGGCGGTTGGTGGAGCGCGGCGTGCGCTTCATCGAGCTGACCTGCCCGAATCCGGGACATGACCGTTGGGATCAACACTCCGGATTGAAGAAGGGTCACGAAGACAATGCCCGCGCGGTGGATCAACCGATTGCCGCACTTTTGAAGGATCTGAAATCACGCGGGCTGTTGGAGGAAACACTCGTGATCTTCTCCGGAGAGTTTGGTCGTACGCCCTTTTCACAAGGATCAGATGGACGCGACCACAACCCGTACGGCTTCTCCATCTGGCTCGCGGGCGGCGGCATTCGCGGCGGGACGATCCACGGAGCGACCGACGAATACGGCTACAAAGTGGTCGAGAACCGAGTCGTCATGCACGACCTGCACGCCACGATGCTGCATCTGCTGGGATTCGATCACACGAAACTCACGTTTCGATTCGGTGGTCGCGACATGCGCCTGACCGACGTGCACGGTGAGATTGTGAAGGAAATTCTCGCGTGAAATCTGGCGGGCTATTCAGGCCAGTACGGGTTGGATGATTTGTCCGTGGACGTCGCTTAACCGGAAATCGCGCCCGCCAAATCGATACGTCAATCGTTCGTGGTCTATCCCGAGCAGGTGAAGAACGGTGGCCCACAAATCGTACACGCTGCACAGATTCTCGATTGCGTAATATCCCAGTTCATCCGTTGCGCCGTGTACGGTTCCGCCTTTCGCCCCACCACCAGCCAGCCACAGGCTGAATCCAAATGGATTGTGGTCGCGCCCATTCACACCTTGTGAAAAGGGCGTGCGACCAAACTCTCCGGAGAAGATCACAAGTGTTTCCTCCAACAGCCCGCGTGATTTCAGATCCTTCAACAAGCCAGCTATGGGCTGATCGACTTGATGCGCCATCTCTCCGTGACCTTTCTTGAGGTCGCCGTGTTGATCCCACGGGTTCGCCGCCTGGCCAGCACCAATGGTCTGCGGCAGACAGCTCAACTCGACAAATCGCACGCCCCGTTCGATGAGTCGACGCGCAACGAGGCATTGCTTCCCGTAGGCGACCGTCGTCGCAAAGGGTGAGTCGAGTCCGTAAAGCTTCTTGGTGGCTTCGCTTTCTCCGCGTAGGTCGCACAATTCGGGCACTGCCGATTGCATCCTGTAGGCCGTCTCATAATTGCGGATGGCTGCATCAATCGATGGCTCGCCCGATGACTGCGCGAACGGCTCGTCCAACGAGCGCAGGAAATCGAGCCGTTGCCGTTGCACCACATCGGTCGCTCGTTGTTTCAGATTGGGCAACGCAGGATCACTATCGGCTTTGATGAGGGAGGCTTGATGTTGAGCCGGCAAATAACCGCTGCTGAAAAGTCCGACTCCTCCGTGCGGCGCCGCCGCTCCGCCGCTTTGCAACACCATGAAACCCGGCAAATCGCGATTCTCCGTCCCCAACCCGTAACTCGTCCATGCACCCGCGCTCGGATGGCCCATGAACGGAAACCCCGTGTGGAAAAAATAATTTCCCTGAGCGTGCTCATTCACCTTGCTCGTCATGGAGCGAATCACAGCTAGGTCGTCTGAACACGCGGCGATGTGCGGAAAAAGTTCTGTCATCATCACACCGCTTTGGCCACGCGGACGCGCCTCCCACGGGCTGGCCATGATGTTGCCGTTGTTGTTGAACATGGTCGGCTTCACCGGCACAGGCATCGGCTGGCCGTGACGCTTGTTGAGGGCGGGCTTGGGATCAAATGAGTCCACATGCGACACCCCTCCGCTCATGTAACAAAAGATGACGTGCTTGGCGCGCGGCTTGAAATGGGGCGGGCGCGTTGCAACCTCCGGCGTCATGGCGCCACTCGCACTTTCACTAACAAGACCCGCCAAGGCGAGCGACCCAAAGCCCAGAGAGGAACGTCGCAACAGTTCGCGCCGCGATAGCTGGCCATTCCACTCAGCGCACATACATGAATTCCTTCAGGTTGAACAACGATTGTGCGAAGTCCTGCCACACGCCCTCGCTCGTGGCAATTTGTTCAACAGGCAGATTCGCTTCACGCGCCAACGCCACAAGAAACGCGGCGGATTTGGCCAGTTCATCGGGCGAAGGCGGACGCGCGAAGGCGGCAGCGAACATGTCCTTCACACGATTGGGCGAGTTGGCGTTCGGCGCCGTGCTCATCAGCTTTGCGGCCCAATCTTTTGAAAGGCCGATGACAAACGGATCGTTCAACAACGACAGCGACTGCGCAGGAACATTCGTTGTGTCGCGGCGACCGAGTGTGGTGAACGGCTTCGGTGCGTCAAAGATTTCCAGGAACGGATTCAGACTTGTCCGGCGCACTGAAAGATAAATGCTGCGGCGCGGCACGGAGTTCCCACCCGCTGGTGGACCAAATTGCGCCCAATCCAGTTTACCAGAAACAGCCAGCATCGAATCGCGGATCGCCTCTGCTTCGAGCCGCCGGACGCGCGCGTGAGTGAGCAGTTCATTGGTGGGATCTAATTCACGAGTGCGCGGCGGTGGCTCGCTGGCCAATTGATACGTCTGCGACATGACGAGCGTGCGGATGAGTTTCTTGATCGACCATCCTTCCGCGACAAATTGTGTGGCGAGATGATCCAGTAATTCGGGATGAGTTGGCAGTTCACCGAGTCTCCCAAAATTGTCCACGGTGAGAACAATCCCGCGCCCGAAGAGATGTTGCCAGACACGGTTGACCATCACGCGGGCCGTGAGCGGATTATCCACGCGCGTGATCGCTGCCGATAATTCCAGGCGCCCACTCTGCAGCGAGGCGCATGGTGAAGATCCGAGCGCCTCCAGATATCGACGCGGCACAGCGGCCGTCTGCATCGCGTGATTTCCCCGGACCATCAGCGGTTGATCAAACCCGCGCGCCTCCATCATTCCCGGTGCCCGACGAGGAGCCGGGAGCGATTCCTCGACGCGACGAAATTCAGCCACGAGCGGCGCAACAGCGGGCAACTCCGCGAGAGTGACCGGCAACAATCCTTTTCGGACAAATGCATCTAGGAAACTCCGCTGAGCCTCGGTGAGGCGATTATCGCGCCAAGCTGCGACTGCGTTTTTCAGCGTCGCCGCAATCTGCTGCGCGAGTGCGGCGGCATCTTTCGGCGGTGCCGATTCGAGCAAAGCCAATATGGGGACGATCTCTTCGAGCGGCACTGCGCCGAACGCAACTTGTGCCGCTCCAAACGAAGACCGCGCCGCATTCTGTCCGGATGCGCTCGAACGTGCCGGGTGCGTGTTGTCATCGTTCGTGCTGAATTCGATGTAGGCCCATGAACCTTTGCGATAGGTCGTGTCAAACCGCGTCCAAGAGAGTTGGTCACTGTTGGGCCGGTGCTTCGGATAGGTTCCGTTTTCGCCCAACGGATAATTGTCAACAATCACCCGGACGCCGCCGCCCAAACTTCCCAGCATTCGAACATTCACGGAATCCTCGAGTTTGAATCTCGGCGACAAAAGCACTCCGCTGTGTTTCTGCGAAAGCAAGTGGCTGTAAACTCCGGCGGGAAGAATCCCGTTCAGGACACGGTCGCCTGTCACCTCAATCGCAAACTCGCCCGGCGCTGCGCGGGTGATCCCATTTCCGGACGCAAACCAGTTCGAGAAACTTTGACCAGCCACATCCCATTCCGTCCGCCCGCTATCCCGATTGTGCGATTGGCGCCGCGCCAATTCCGTTTGCCAATAATCCGATATTCCGCGCCAGCCCTTCTCCATCGTGTCCGGCTGGGGATTCAGCCAAGCCCAAGCGTGAAGCGGATGCGCGCGGTCGGCATGCGCTGCGCGAATTTCCTTCTGCCAATTACTGGAATCCCCGCTTGCTTCTGCTGCCAGTCTGGCACGCAGCTTTTCAAGTTCACTCTGCAACCCGGCATGCCGCTCGCGTTGTTCGACAGTCAATTGTTTTGCCAGATCAGCAGCCGTGACCAAGCCCACACCCAACTGATTCGAAGTGGCTATTTCAGCGGCCGTCAACGGGCGGTCATACAATCGTGCCTCCTCGATCTCCGCACGCAGATATCCGCCGCTGCCTGTGTGTCGAAGCCCAAACATCACATGCGTGTTGCCGGCGGCAAAAGTCTGGGCCGGCGTCACGATGTAGGGCTTCCCGTACAGCACTCCATTGCGATAAAGCGCGATCGATCCGTCCGCTTCATACACAGCGGCCATGTGCAATAATTCACCGGGCCGACTGGTTTCTTCGACCCCATCGAAATCGCGCGTGCGACGAAACAGGTCGCTCCCCGCAATCCATTTGTTCTTTTCTCGTTCAGCGAAAACAATCGAGTCGAACACAGCGCCATTGCCGCTCTCCACCGTGATTGCCCCGCCACTGCGCTGCGCCAAGGTGGGCAACACGAGCCAGACCTCCAACGTTTTCGCGCGCAGTTCGCGGGTTAAAGCCGGAGTGCGTGCCGAAGCGGTTCCATTCAGCACGAGCCGGCCGCTGACAATTTTGGCGTCTCCTTTCAGCTCGGCGTTGAGCGCGCCAAATTGATCGCGTCCGTTACCTTCAAAATTCCAGCGAGCGAACGGCGCGGGCGGCAATGGGCCGGGTATTTGTTTGCCCGCATCCCGCAAGATTTTTTCGCGTGCGGGTTTTTCGATCTGCTCCAGCTCGACCACTATCTGCGCCACACGACGAGCCAATGGGTCGACCGCAATGTTTTTAGGCGTGCGCAAAAGCGCGGGGATGGCGTCAGCCGCACGCATCCAATCCTTTGCCAACTGCGCTTTGATGCTCGCTTTCAATCGCAACAGTTCATCTCGGTACCGGTTGAGTCGTTCGGGTGAATCGACCGTCACTTGTCCGGGCCGGCTGCTGGCGAAGATGCCGTACAACGCATAATAGTCGCGCTGAGTGATCGCATCGAATTTGTGATCGTGACAGCGGGCGCAGGCAATGGTGAGTCCCTGAAAAGTTTTTCCGAACACGTCGATCTGATTCTCAACCGCGTTGACCTGATCCTCCGTGGAATCCACCGGCTGATATCCGTGTTCCACAAAACGCAGGTGCGCTGTGCCGAGAATGGATTCGTTCAATTGTTCGTCCGCGTTCAATCGCGGACGCGGAAGCAAGTCGCCGGCGATGTGCTCGCGCACGAGTTGATCGTAAGGCAAATCCGCGTTGAAGGCGCGGATGAGATAGTCGCGATAAAGCCACGCACGCGGGATTTCCGGATCACCCTCACTCCCGTGCGTCTCAGCATACCGGACGAGATCCATCCAATGACGCGCCCAACGCTCACCGAATTGCGATGAACCCAGCAATCGATTTACCAATTTGAGATAGGCGTCCGGTGAATTGTCCGTGATGAAGGCATCCACCTCTGCGGGTGTTGGCGGAAGCCCCGTGATGGTGAAACTGACGCGACGGATAAGCGTGTGCTTGTCGGCGGGCGCGGCAGGCGACATTCCCTTTTCTATTTGTCGCGCGCGAATAAACCGGTCTACAGGATGACCCGCCCAGCGCGATTCTTTCACGATTGGTGGAGCAGGATTTTGGACGGGCTGAAACGCCCAGTGCTTGCGCCGTTCTTCGAGATTGAACCCGCTTGCGATCGCTACTGCGGGGGCCTCGCGCGGATCGGGTGCACCGCGCCGAATCCATTCCACCAACCGCGCAATCTCCGCTTCTGGCAACTTGCGTTTGGGCGGCATCTGCAATTTCTGATCTGAGTGACGAATGGCGCGGATGAGCCGACTCGCCTCCGGATTGCCGACCACAATCACTGGGCCGGATTCACCGCCGCGTTGCCAGCTCGGACGCGAATCCAAACGCAGTCCCCCTTTGGGTTTTTGCCCCGAATGACACTCAAGACAATTCTCAGCGAGGATGGGTCGAATCTGTTTCTCAAAGAATTCCAGATCCGCAGGCGCGATGGCTCCGCTTGCCGGCAAAATCGCCGCGCATGCGCAAAGCAGAATCCATCGGGACAAGTTTTTCATGATCACTGGTGCTCCGGAAGTTTCCGTGCATCGACGTTTGAAATGCAACGCGAATCTTCGCCCGACTACTGGAACGCGGGGTCGCGGGGATTGCCGCCGGCGCGCAGATAGGCCAGCAGGTCGAGCAGTTGTTCCTTGGCCAACGAATCCGCCAAGCCCGAGGGCATCGGCGAGACTTCCGAGACGCGCGACAGCTTGATGGCGCCGCGCGCGATGGTGACTTGCGCTTGCGTGATGGGATTGGTTTCCACCACAAGATTGTTGCCGCTCACGCCGACGGTGCGCCCGGACACGTCGTTTCCATCGGCGAGCAAAAAGGTGGTCTGCCGGTATTTGGGATCCAGCACTTTGGAGGGTTCCAGAATGGATTCCAGAAGGAGGCGCAGATCAAATCGTTTTCCGACGGCGCTGAGATCGGGGCCGACGGCCCCACCTTCATCGCCGACGCGATGACAGGTGACACACGCAGCCGCGGCGAAGGCCGCTTTGCCCGATTGAAAGGAACGTCCGGCCAAGGGGTGGCCAAGTTCTTTTTCAAAGTCGGCCAGCGCCCATTGTTTTTGAAAGGGCGCAGCGGGGGTGACCGGCGCGACAGGCGGGCGTTCCAGTTCCGTGAGGATCGCGGCGAATGACTCACGCTCACCGGCTCCCAGTTGCGCGATGAAATCTGTCCGGATATTTTTCAGTGCGGCGGGCAGAAGATGGCCGCCTTTGAAGGCACGTGCTTTCAGGCACCATTCCAGAAATTGCCGGCGCGCAGCGGGTGACCAACCGGCTTTGATTCGCGAGAGGATTTGCGCGTGATGAATCTGCTCCTCCTGCGAAGTGGCCGTCTGCATCCGCGCCAGCGCCTTGTCCACGATGCCGGGAGCGGCGAGGTACACGAGCAATTCTGCCAGCTCCATCGTCACGGCGCTGTTCTCATGCGGATAATGCGACGCGAGCCGTTCGGCGATGGCGGCGGCTTGTTTCCCGTCGGGCGCACCGAGCCGGATGAAGCAGAGCATGTAAGCGCGCAACGCGGCGAGCAGTTGATCTTTGTCGAGACGAGCCAGCGGCAATGCGTGCAGGGCAGCGATGATTTCGGGTTGATCCTGTTTTGTGCCGACACGCGAAAGGGCGAGCAGCGCGTGAATGGACGCGGTGGATCGACGTTCAGCAAGTGCGCGCTTTTTCCAGAGCGAAACCTCCTGCCGCTCGATGGCCAGCCGCGCGGCGTAGCGCAGAAAGGGATCGATGCTCTCGAGGTGCGGCCATGCCAGATCGATGCCACGCGGATCGGTCTTCACATGGAACGTTTCCAGCAACCGACGGACGGCGCGAAACCGGGCGCAGTCGGCTTCGTGTTGCAACTGCGCGGCGGTCTTGGCCGGCTCACGAATGATGGAGGCTTGGAATGAAACTCGATAGAGACCCGACTGCGAGCCGCGTCCGCCGGTGATAAAATAGAGCGCTCCATCGGGGCCAAATTCCATGTCGCAGACATTCATGGGCGCGCCCTCGGCGAACACCTCGTAGCTGGCGGTGTAACTGGAACCTTTGGGTTCGAGCGTCGCCAGAAGAATCCGGCCGTTCTGCCATTCGCCCATGAAAATGCCGCGTCGATATTTCCCGGGGAATTTTCCGCGCGCGCCAAACAGGATGCCCGTGGGCGAGCCAAGCCCGGTGTCCATGTTGGATGGCAGACTGTCGGCGTAGTAGGCGGGCCATTTGCCGCTGCCCCAGCGCCAGCCATATTCGCCGGCGGAGAGGATGTGATTGAGCCGCGTGGGGCGATACCACGGCAGACCCACGTCCCATTCCATATCGGCGTCCCAAGTGAACATTTCGCCCTCGGCATTGAAGGCCATGTCCACTTGATTGCGAAAACCGCCGGCGAGAATCTCCCATCGTTTGCCATCCGGATCGGTGCGCACAATGGTACCCACGCGGTTGTCCTGATCGGCATCGCGCGGCTCGATGAGCAGATGGTCATTCTGCGGATGGCGATAGGGCGAGTTGGGATCGAAGCCCTCGGGAAATGAAACGTCGTTGCCGATGACCAGATAAATCGCCTTGTCCGGCCCCAGCACGATCTGGTTTTGCCCGTGGCCGTACCGGCTGCGATAATCAAATGCCTTCAGGAGTTTCACCTCATCAAACTTGTCGTCGCCGTCGGTGTCACGCAGGCGATAGAATCCCTTCGAGTCCGTCGCGTTCACGTACAGCGCGCCGTGTGCGAACAGAATGCCGCGACAATGGCGCAGCGTGTCATCCACCCGCTCGTGCGTGATGCCAGCTTTGCCGAAAGTCAGCCGCGCAATGCCCGCATCGTCGCGCCCCAAATACAGCCGCCCTTTCTCATCGAAGCTCATGCTGATCCACGAGCCTTCATTCGTTGCAGCCGACCGGAGCAATTCCACTTTGAAGGCGGGCGGCACGGTGATTTGACTGGCGGGCGTCGCCACGGGTTCCCGCGCAAGCGCCAGGAGGCCACACAAAAAAGTCAGCGCGATAATGGAGTGGATGGTGAAATGGGGCAGACGTGACAAGCGCGTTCTCATGGTGGAAAGTTTTTTGAGATTAATCCCGGCCCACACGCCAAGTCAACGCGAGTAGCTCGGGCGGGTGCTGACAATCCCGTTGCAGGGTGGCGCAGGCTGCCCTATTCTCGCGCCCATGATTCCCGTCACTCTTTCGCGCTGGGCGCACCTCTCTCTTTTGCTTTTTGCTTTCGCCTCCACGTTGCCCGCTGCCGACGCGCCGCAGATGGAACGCGGGCGCGCGCTTTATTTGCAGCATTGTTTTTATTGTCACCAAGCCGATGGACAAGGTTCGCCCGGCACTTTTCCTCCGCTGGCCAAGTCGGACTTTCTGATGGCCGACCGCGCGCGTGCCATTCGCATTCTGTGCGAAGGCATCGGCGGCGAGATCGTAATCAACGGCGAGAAATACAACGGGCGCATGCCGGTGCCGGTGGTTGATGACGCGCAGGCAGCCGACTTGCTGACGTTCGTGCTCAACAGTTGGGGCAATAGCGCGCCCGCCGTGGCGGCGGCGGAGATCAAGGCCGAGCGCGCAAAATCGCGCTTCCCCACTTATGAAGCGCTTCTCAAATCAGCGGACTTTGCGCCGCTGCCCAAGCCGCCCAAAGGTTGGGCATTGCGCGAAGTGGCGCGACTGCCCGCCTCGCCCACGCGACTGGCGAGCGATGGAACTGGAAAGGTGTTGTACGCCCTGGCGCTCAATGGAGATGTGTTCCGCGTGGATGCCGCCACAGGAAACACGCGGCCGCTCTTTCGCGCGAAGAATTATCTGAATGCCAAACTGGGCGAGGCACAGGCGCTGGGCATGACGATGGACAAAAAGCGGCGGCTCTACATCGTGGTCAATCAGCAGAACGAAACCGCGCGACCGGTGCAATGCGAGGTGACGATTTTCCGGACGACCGATGAGACCGGCGGCGATCCTTTCGCGCCGCAGGCGTGGTTGCAGACGAAGTATCCCTTCGGGCATGGGCCGTTCAATCATGGCGTCAACCACATCGACGTGGGGCCCGATGGCAAGCTGTACGTGAGCAGCGGCGCGCGTACCGACGGCAATGAGAAGAGCAGCGACCCGCGATTTTCTTCCGAGGGCGAGACGCCGCTCACAGCCTGCATGTGGCGCATCGATCCCGAGGCGGCAAAGCCGAAGATCGAGATCCACGCGCGCGGACTGCGCAACACCTACGATTTTTGCTGGGACGACAAGGGCCGCATCATCGGCACCGAGAACGGCCCCAATGCCGACGCGCCGGAGGAATTGAATGTCATCGAGCCGGGCGGGCACTACGGTTTTCCATTTCAATTCGCCGACTGGAAAAACAAGCCCTATCCGCACACGCCCCAAACTCCGGCCAATCTGAAAATCACGCTGCCGGTGTTGAACCTCGGCCCGGCGGCGGGCGGCGCGGCGCGGCAATCGATGTCCACTTTCGATCCCCACTCCTCGCCCTCGGGCGTGGTGTGGCTGGGAAAAGATTTTCCAGCGGCGACTCGCGGCGCGGTGCTGGTGGCGCGATACGGCAACATGGCGTCCCTGGACAAGGACGTGGGTTTTGATTTACTCGAAGCGCGGCTGGAAAAAAAGGATGGCCGCTGGCAGTCGATTTTTTCCACGATGCTGACGCCGCTGGCGCGACCGATTGATCTGCATCTCGGGCCGGGCCGCGTGTTCATCGCCGAGTACACGCGCACGACCGATCAGAAAAGCGGCCTGCCCATGTTACCCGGGCGCATCCTCGAATTGTCCGTTCAGAAATGACCTGCAAAATGGGGACCTCGATGTGGCAATCCAAAGGGCACGTGGTGCGGAGCGCAATCAAGGCTGCGACGGCGGTGGTCTGTGTGATGCTGGCCGCCTGTGCAGCGCCCACCAAGGAAAGGGTGGTGTCAAAATCTCATTGGGCCTTCGCGCCGGTGCAGGAAACTCAACCGCCGTCCGTGAAGCACACAACGTGGCCGCGCAATCCCATCGACGCGTTCATCCTCTCCAAGCTCGAAGCCAACGGACTGAAGCCCGCCGCACCCGCCGAGAAGCGCGCACTCTTGCGCCGCGCGACATACGATCTGACAGGACTGCCGCCGACGCCTGCGGAAGCGGATGCTTTTGTGGCCGACACCGCGCCCGATGCCTTCGCCAAAGCCGTGGATCGCCTGCTCGACTCGCCGCGATATGGCGAGCGTTGGGGCCGTTACTGGCTGGATGTTGCGCGCTATTCCGACACCAAAGGCTACGTGTACGCGCGCGAGGAACGTTTCTGGGTTCATGCCCACACGTATCGCGACTGGGTCATCCGCGCGCTCAACGACGATCTGCCCTACGACCGTTTTCTTTTGTTGCAGCTCGCGGCCGATCAAGCCGCGCCCAAGGATTTGAACGCGCAAGCGGCGATGGGGTTTCTCACCGTGGGCCGCCGATTTCTTGGCGTCACGCACGACATCATTGACGACCGCATCGACGCCGTCACTCGCGGGATGCTCGGACTGACCGTCAGTTGCGCCCGCTGTCACAATCACAAATACGATCCCATCCCCACGGCGGACTACTATTCGCTCTACGGCGTCTTTCACAACTCGGTGGAGAAAATGATCAGCCTTGAGCCCGCGCCCGCGCGCACCGAAACGCATTCCGCCTTTGAAAAGGAATATCTGGCCAAGGCCAAAACTTTTGCCGACACCTTCGCCACGCGACGCGATGAAACCAGCGCGCGCGCGCGCGGTCGAGCGGGCGACTACCTCGCCGCGCAATTGAATCTGTCGGGTTTTCCCGAGGAGGGATTCGACCAGATTCTCACCGACAAAGATCTCATTCCCGCCTTCGTGCGGCGCTGGCGCGATTTCATTTCACAGCGCGAACGTGGCCATGACCCCGTCTTTGGCCTGTGGCATCATCTGCGACGTGTGCCGGCTGGCGAAGTGGAACGCGCCGCCGCCGCGTATTTAAGCCAGTCCAATAGCGCCACACAAAAGCCCAATCTTCTGGTGAGAGCCGCGTTCATCACCCCGCCCAAAGATATGGCCGAGGTGGCCGCGCGTTATGGCCGTCTGTTCGCCGAAGTCGAGGCGCAATGGCGCGACGTGCTCGATGCCGCGCGCAAGAAAGGCAACCCGCTCCCCACGGGACTGGCCTCACCCGATGTCGAAGAAATCCGGCGAATCCTTTACACACCGGATTCCCCCTGCGTGGTGCCCGACACGGGCATCGCGAACAACGAATCCTTTTTCACCACCGATCAGATCGAAGCGCTGTGGAAATTGCAGGGCGAAGTGGATCGCGTGTTGATCCGCACGCCCGGAGCCACGCCGCACGCGCTCGTGCTGCACGACGGGCCAGCGGAACCGCAACCGCGCGTTTTCTTGCGCGGCAAACCGGCCAGCAAAGGCGACGAAGCGCCGCGCCAATTTCTATCCGCGCTGGCGGGGCCACAGAGAAAACCCTTTTCTCAAGGCAGTGGCCGGTTGGAACTGGCCCACGCCATTGCCAGCGCGGACAATCCGCTCACGGCGCGCGTGGCGGTCAATCGCATCTGGCGGCATCACTTCGGCGCGGGTCTGGTGCGCACGCCGAGCGATCTGGGCACTCGCGCCGAGCCGCCCAGCCATCCCGAATTATTGGACTGGCTGGCTCGCGGATTTGTCACCGGGGGGTGGTCGCAGAAAAAACTGCACCGGCTCATCATGAACAGCGCCGCGTATCAGCAGAGCGGAACGGAAAACCCTGCGGCGCTGGCGATGGATCCGGAGAACCGCCTTCTGGCCACGTTTCCGCGACAGCGGATGGACTACGAGGCACTGCGTGATTCGATGCTCTTTGTCGCGGGCGAACTGGACGAGCAACGCGGCGGGCGTCCGGTGGGGATGCACACCGCGCCCTTCAGCACGCGACGGTCGATTTACGGACTGGTGGACCGCCAGTTTGTGCCCGGAGTGCTGCGGGTGTTTGACTTCGCCAATCCCGACATGCACTGCCCGCAACGCTCGGCCACCACGGTGCCGCAGCAATCGCTCTTTCTTTTGAACAGCCCGTTCGTGGCCGCCCGCGCGCGCGCGCTCGCCGCCAGAGTGGAACGCGATTCGCCCGGCAACGTGGAGTCCCGCGTGCGTGCTCTTTATTCGGCAATCTATCTGCGCGAACCGACCGCACAACAGTTGGCCGCGGGAATGGAATTTCTGGCCGCGCCCGATTCCAATCTTCAGCCGGTTGCCAAAACCGTGCCGCCCGAGTGGCAATATGGCTACGGTGAAGTCAACGCCACGACCGGCCGCGTGACGGGCTTCAAAGCGCTGCCGTATTTTTCCGGCGAGGCGTGGCAGGGCAGCGCGGTTTATCCCGATGACAAACTTGGCTGGGCAAAGCTGACCGGCACAAGCGGGCATCCCGGCAACATTCTGGCCCACGCCGCCGTGCGACGCTGGGTGGCGCCGGCCGATGTGGCGGTGTCCATCACCGGCACGGTGAAGCACGAGGCGCAGCCGGGCGACGGCATCCGCGCGTTCATCATTTCCAGCGGACAGGGCGTGCTCGGTCAATGGAAGCTGCACCACACGCAGGCTGAGGCGGCTGTGGCAAAGGTGGAATTGCGCAAGGGCGACACGCTGGATTTCGTGGTGGATATTGGCGGCACGCTGAGCCACGATGATTTCCAATGGACACCGTCCATTCAAACTCTCGCTCCGCTGGCGGCACAGATCTGGAATGCCCGGGCGGATTTCGGCGGACCGCCGACCGCGACGCAGCCCTGGCTAAGGCCGCTGGAGGCCTACGCGCACGTGCTGCTGCTGGCCAATGAATTTGCCTTTGTGGACTGACACGATGAATGACTCTGGCCGCAAACCTCATCCGGTGACTGCCCCTTCGCGCCGCGAGTTTCTCACCCGTTGCGGCATGGGCATGGGCGCGGTGGGGTTGGCGGGCTTGCTCAACGCGGCGCCCTCGGCCAATCCTTTGACACCGCGCGCGCCGCATTATTTTGGCCGGGCCAAGCGTGTCATCCATTTCTTCCTCAACGGCGGCCCATCGCAGGTGGACACATTTGATCCCAAGCCCGCGCTCGCCACGTATGCAGGCAAGCCGCTGCCCTTTGCCAATCTGCGCACCGAACGCAAGACCGGCGCGGCATTTCCCACGCCCTTCAAATTCGCGCAGCACGGCGCAAGCGGCCTGCCCATCAGCGACATCTTTCCCAAACTGTCTGCGCATGCCGACGAACTGGCGGTCATCCGATCCATGCACGCCGAGGTGCCCAACCACGAGCCCTCGCTCATGCTGATGAACTGCGGTGATTCGGTGCAGAGCCGGCCCAGCGTGGGGTCGTGGGTGACGTATGGACTGGGCGCGGAGAATCAAAACCTGCCCGGCTTCATCGTGCTCTGCCCGGGCGGATTTCCGATCCGCGATTCCGACAACTGGACGGCGGGTTTTCTGCCCGGCGCATTTCAAGGCACGATGGTGGATTCCCAGCATACCGATCTCGACAAGCTCATTGAGAATATCCGCAGCCGCCACGCCACACCCGGCGGCCAGCAACGCCAGTTGGAATTATTGCGCCGGCTCAATGCCGATCATCAACGCGCACGCGCGACGGATGACCGGTTGGAGGCGCGCATCCAATCCTTCGAGCTGGCCTACCGCATGCAGATGGAAGCCGCCGACGCCTTCGACATCACCCGCGAACCCGCGCACATCCGCGCGATGTACGGCGAGGGAGTGCATGCGCGGCAGACGCTCATCGCCCGCAGGCTAGTCGAACGCGGCGCGCGCTTCGTGCAACTCTGGCACGGCGCTGGGCAGCCGTGGGATAATCACGACAACATCGAAGGTGCCCATCGCAAACTCGCGCGCGATCTGGATCAGCCCGTCGCCGCGCTATTGGCCGACCTCAAACAACGCGGCATGCTCGAGAGCACGCTGATTATTTTTGGCGGCGAATTTGGCCGCACGCCCACGGTGGAACTCAAGAACGACGGGCAATCGCGACTGGGCCGCGACCACAATCATTATGGTTTCAGCGTGTGGCTGGCCGGCGGCGGTGTCAAAGGCGGCATGGCCTACGGCGCGACCGACGAGTTTGGGTTCAAGGCCGAGGAAAATCCCGTAAGCGTCCACGACCTGCACGCCACCATTCTGCACCTGCTCGGATTTGATCACGAACGCTTCACCTACCGCTATGCCGGGCGCGACTTCCGGCTGACCGACGTCTCCGGCCGCGTGGTGAAGGAGATTATCGCCTGATTGCGGGAGGGGTCGCCCAAAGAGTCTGTTTGTGATTTCCAATGCTCATGAGGCTGGGAAATGAGCTGGCGGGCTGGCCAGTGTGGCCAGTTTTTTCTACTGGCACAAAATTTGGAATCGATAGCGTGAGTTGCTGCGATCGTCCCCTTTTGTTAAAATTGGCTCGCTCACTGAGCGCTTAAACTTTCCGTCTGCTTTCAGAATAGTTGAAAGTTGTAGGGCGTGTTCAGGAAGTCGACACCATCCTTTGACAAGGATCCCATCGGATTGGCTCTCCACTGATTCCACAATCAACTCGGATAACTTGGGAAGTGACAGGTGTAGTTTTTCTTCAGGAAACGCTCCGGTAAGTGGCGTCATCTGTCCGGTCTCATGGTGTCGTTTAATTTCCTGAGCGGCAGAATCACTTTCAAATCGCGCCTGACCGACTCTGGCAATTTCTTCGGCCCATTCAAGTGACCGCGCGAACAGGATATTCCCTACTTGCGAAAAATGCCCTTCACGAAATTCGCCCAATCTCATGAAATTATCCGAACAATGAAACCCGCATTCTTTCATGAGACGAAAAATATCGCGATGTTCAGGAAGTCGCCTGTTCATTTCCACCAGGACAGATTTGAGATGCGGGCTAGCGAGCGTCTTCAAGCCTCCTTCAATCACTTTGTGCTCAAACCCATCGACATCGATTTTGATGTGCTGGGGAATGGAGATGCTCTGATCCTTGATCAGCGAATCCAAACGAACTCCGACAGCGCCTTGAACGTGCTCTGCTGAACGTGGCTGCAGGTTGTCCGTTACGCATTCACCAAAGCTATGGCCAGACCCAGATCCCAAGAATTTACTCAGATAAAACCGGTCCAAACCATCCTTGTTGGATAATGCCACACACCAAGCGGTGACTTTATCGGAGAGCTGGTTTGCAAAGATGTTGGTGTTGAGAAGGGCAAAGTTCGTTGACTCGGGTTCGAAGGCAAAGACACGGTTTCCCCCCTGAGCAGCGTAAAGTGAATAGAGTCCCATGTTAGCGCCAACATCTAACAATGTGTCTGCAGGTTCGAATGCATCCAGCCAAGCGATGGTCTCCACTTCTGCAGTCAAAAGGTTGCGCGCACGCCACCAGGCATTTTCGTTCGGCAAGGTCCAAATGATCTTTCGGCCATTGGCGACAATTTCTGTAAATGGATTAATTTCGAGGTGCTTCTTGATGATCGCGCGTACCTGTCCATTTTCAGAATTGTTGGGTGTGCGTATGAGGTCCATTTTTGCTTATCCTAGATTTAAGGGTTGGAAATGATCCTTGCAAGGAATGCCGTGCCGTTCATAGCCCCGCATGGCATATTCACCATAGATTTGGAAACGATGTCCCCCTTCAAGAAAGCCCGCGCGATGAAGCCCACGGGTGTCGACGATATACAAACTACCGGCCGGCACCACGCAGGCCACACGTTGGGTTTGTTGAAATTCTGGATGCCGCCCCATAAGGGAATCAATCGCCATTTCGGTCATGATATGACTCTCGCTCCAAACTCCACCAATGGAGAATAGATAATCGGGCAACCGGCGCCACTCGCCGTCGAGATGTGTCCGCGTCCAGTAAATCATCGGCCCGTGTTTCATCTCAATATCTTCGAGAGCCAGGAAAACTTTTACCTCCCGATAGATGTGATCACAGTGTGGATACAGGTCTACCAAGGCCGCGTCCCAACTCGGTGGCTGCACTCGCAGTTCCAGGATGGTTGTCTTCAGTGCACCTTGCTGAGACATGTAGGACTGGACTAAATCCGTTACCGTTGGGTGCGAAAAAACCTCCATCACCTCCGGATGATGTTCATGAATTTCAAACACTCTGAATCGCCCATAATGCGGCCAGCGGGTATGCCGGAAATTCTGCGTTAACCGATTGCGCGCGCAATCCACGATAGTGGGCTGCAATCGTTGAGCCAGCGCCGTCACTTCCTCGCGGCTCAACAAATCCTCAATGACCACCATTCCTAATTGTTCCAACTGCCGAACTCGCGCCTCATTCTCTTTTATTTGCGGCTTCAACACCGGATTACGGACAAAATGATCGCGTATCTTCCCTTTCAGCGCATTCCAATTAGGTTGCGCGCTCGATTGCACCGGCGTTTCTAGCGGCGCCTTCAAGGGTGGCAGCGTCGAAAATGCATATTCATTCATAATAATTTCATGCTTTGTCCATTTTTAGCCAACTGAACACAGCACTACTGCTAAATACTCAGCAGAAAGCATACCAGCGCGACTGATGGATGGTCTTCGAAAAAACCCGCACATGGCAAAGCAAGTTCATCTACTGGTCTCCGGCCGCGTGGTGAAGGAGATTATCAGTTGATTTGACGAGCGCGCTGCTCTCCGGTAGTTCTTCGCACGCATGTCGCAACAACCTCTTTTCTCACTCAAAGGTCGCGTCGCTCTCGTCACCGGCAGCAGCACGGGACTCGGCAAAGGTATGGCCTTCGCACTCGGTCGTGCTGGCGCAAAGGTAGCCATCAATTACGCCCACAACACTTCTCGCGCAGAAAAAACTCTCGCTGAATTCCAAGCCGCCGGACTGCACGGCGCTCTTTTCCGTGGAAGCGTCGTGGACGAACCCTCGGTGAACGCGCTCGTAGCGGACATCGCAGCGAAACTCGGCCCCATCGATATCGTTGTGTTGAACGCCACGCCGGATCAACCGCAGAAACCGATCGAACGCTACGATTGGGCGTTCTACCAATCCATGCTCGATTTCTTTATCAAAAGCCCGTTCCTCGTTTCGCGTGCGGTTTTGCCGCACATGAAGAAACAGCATTGGGGACGCATCATCAACATCGGCTCGGAAGTTGTCGCGCGGGGCGTCCCGAATTTCAGCGCATACGTGGCGGCCAAAGGTGGCCAGAATGGTTGGACTCGCAGCATGGCCGGTGAGCTGGCTCCCTACGGCATCACCGTCAACATGATTTCGCCCGGCTGGATTCCCGTGGAACGGCACGAGCACGACTCACAACAAATCAAGGACGGTTACCGCGCGCTGATTCCGGCCAATCGCTGGGGCGTGCCGGATGATCTCGCAGGTGCGGTGACTTTTCTCGCCAGCGACGCGTCCTCTTTTGTCATCGGCCAAAACCTGCACGTGAACGGCGGGATGACGGTGTTTTAATTTCGTATGGCTGCGCCGCTCTGCATCGTCGGCCTCGGCGAGGCGGTGTATGATGTTTTCCCGGATAAAGTCGTGCTCGGCGGCACGTCTCTCAACGTCTCCGTTCACGCTCATCAATTGCTCGCGCCACTCGGCGGACGCGGCGTGCTGCTCAGTCGTGTGGGCGTCGACGATCTCGGCCGCCGACTGCGCGATGAATTTCACTCGCGTGAGTTGCCGACAGAATTCATCCAGTCTGATCCCGATAAACCCACTGGAAAAGTCATCGTGCAGTTTCGCAATGGAGCACCCGAATACGAAATCGTCGTGGACTCAGCTTGGGATAATCTCACCTGTGGCGCGCGCGAATTGGATCTGGCTCGCTCCTGCGGCGCGGTGAGTTTTGGCAGCCTCTCACAGCGGCATCCCACAGCGCGGGCCGCCCTGCGCACCTTTCTCAGCACTGCGAAATCGGCCACTCGCATCTTCGATGTGAATCTGCGCATGGACATTTACACGGCAGAGATGTTGGATTACGGCTGCAGCGCGGCGCATTGGGTCAAGTTGAACGAGACTGAATTACCGGTCGTTTCGCGGTTGCTCGGCATTGCTGGCAACTCGACCGATGCATTGGCAACGGCCTTGCGCGCGCGATACAAACTCGAAGCGGTCATCCACACCCGCGGCGAACGCGGAACGGCGGCTTACACAAGCGACGGCCGTATCGAATGCGAACCCGTTCACTATCCCAGCGCGCCGGGAGCTGACAGCGTTGGCGCAGGCGACGCTTGTTGCGCTGGACTGCTGACGGGACGGCTTTTCGGTCTCAACTGGCCGGACATCATTCATCTGGCAAATCATCTGGGCGCTTATGTTGCTTCGCAGCCAAGCGCGACTCCGCCACTGCCGGCCCCATTCCACTCGTTCATTAGAAAACTGATTGAGGGCGCCAAGCAGCACGTCTAACATCGCCATTGAAATTCTGGATTGATGACATGAAACATTTCACTTTATTGATCGCGCTCGGATTTCCCTTCCTCCTTGCCACTGCCGCCGATGCGCCGTTGCCCGCCAAGATCGATTACAACCGCGATATCCGCCCCATCCTTTCTGAGAATTGCTACGCCTGCCATGGACCGGATGCCAAACAACTTCGAGGCGATCTCCGACTCGACCTACGCGAGAGCGCGTTGAAAGTGAACAAGGATGGACATGCCGCCATCGTGCCAAAACAGTCGGCCAAAAGCGCGCTCATGCAACGCATCACCACTTCGGATGGCGATGATCTGATGCCGCCGCCAAAAACGAATAAAAAACTCACCTCGCGCGAAATCGCTCTGCTCAAATTGTGGATCACGCAGGGCGCCGAGTACCAAACCCACTGGGCTTACGTTTCGCCCGTGAAGCACAAAGTTCCTGCGGTGACGGCAAAAGAGTTTGTCCGAAACGATATCGACCGTTTCGTTCTCGCCAAACTTCAGGAACAAAAACTCAAGCCATCGACCGAGGCCGATCGTGTCACGCAAGCGCGCCGACTCAGCTTCGATCTCACCGGCCTGCCGCCTGCGACGGCTGAAGTTGAGTCGTTCGTGAACGACAAATCGCCGCAGGCCTACGAAAAACTGGTCGACCGGTTTCTCGCCTCATCGCATTTCGGTGAGCGCATGGCGATGCACTGGTTCGACCTCGTCCGCTACGCCGACACGCGCGGGTATCATGGCGACCAGCATCAGCACATCACGCCTTACCGCGATTACGTGATCAATGCCTTCAACAGCAACCTGCCCTTCGATCGTTTCACCGCCGAACAACTCGCTGGTGATTTACTGCCCGGTGCGACGCAGGCGCAACAGATCGCCAGCGGCTACAACAAACTGCTCATGACCACCGAGGAAGGCGGCGCACAAGCCAAGGAATACACGGCCAAATACGCCGCCGACCGCGTGCGCAACGCTTCGGTCGTCTGGCTGGGAACCACGCTCGGCTGCACCGAATGTCACGACCACAAGTATGATCCCTTTCAACAGCGCGACTTTTATTCCTTCGCCGCTTTTTTTGCAGACATCAAAGAAACAGCCGTCGGCGGACTCGACACTGTTCAACTACCCACACCCGAGCAAAAGCAAAGACTCGATGAATTTGACAAACAGCTTACCGCCGCCGAAGGCGAAGTCCGCGATGCTGTGGCAAAGACAAAATACTCGGAGCCGCCACCACCCACAACGAAAGCGCCTGATGCGATCGATCCGAAGACAGCGCCGGCCAAACCCGACCTCTCGGCTGATTCTCAACGCGCTTGGGAAACAAAAGTCGCTGCCGACGCAAAACCGACAGTGCCCAAACCCATCATCGACGCCGTGAAAGTAGCCGCCGAACAGCGCACCGAAGCGCAGCGCAAATTGATCGGCGACCACTACATCGAATTCATCTGGCGCGGCAGCCGCGCCACATTCGAGCCTTTGCACAAAAAACTCGCTTTGGCCAAAGCCAGCCGCGCCGAAGTGGAAAAAGGATTCGCACGAACCATGGTTTCGACCGCTGTCGCCCCGCGCATGGTGCGCATTTTGCCGCGAGGCAACTGGCTGGACGATGCGGGCGAAGCCATGCAGCCGGCGATTCCCGTTTCACTCGGCAAGATCGAAACCAAAGAGCGCCGAGCCAACCGGCTCGACCTCGCACAGTGGCTCACCTCGAAAGAGAATCCCCTCACCGCTCGAGTCTTCGTCAACCGGGTTTGGAAACTCATGTATGGACGCGGGCTGGTCACCACGCTCGAAGACTTTGGCCGGCAAGGCCAGCACCCATCTCACCCTGAACTGCTCGACTGGCTCGCGAATGAATTTGTAGACAGTGGCTGGAATGTGAAGCACATCATGAAACTCATCGCGATGTCCGGTACGTACCGGCAGGTCTCGACCGATAATGCAGCATTGCGCCAGAAGGACCCTTACAACTCGCTGCTCGCGCGACAGGGCCGCTTCCGGCTCGAAGCCGAAATGGTGCGTGACAATGCGCTCGCCGTGAGCGGACTGCTCGTCCACAAAATGGGCGGGCCCAGCGCGCGGCAATATCAGCCCGCCGGATACTGGTCATACCTGAATTTCCCCACACGCGAGTGGCAGAAAGACGCCGGCGATGGACTCTACCGCCGGGGAGTCTATACTTACTGGTGCCGCACTTTCCTGCATCCGAGCTTGCTAGCTTTCGATGCTTCCACGCGCGAGGAATGCGTGGCCGAACGCGTCCGATCCAACACGCCGCAGCAAGCGCTCGTGCTGCTCAATGACCCGACGTACGTCGAGGCCGCACGCGCATTTGCCGAGCGAATTTTACGCGATGGCGGAAAAGACACCACCTCGCGATTGCAATTTGCATTTCGACATTCGCTCCATCGCGCGCCGCGTCCAGCGGAGATCAAATTACTGGGTGAACTTGTCTCGCAACACCTCCAACAATTCGAGGCCGACAAGATTGCAGCCGACGAGTTCCTGAAAGTGGGCGACCGTCCTGCCGCGAAAGAGTTCCCGGCCACCGAGCTTGCGGCGTGGACCAATGCCGCGCGCGTTCTTTTCAACCTGCACGAGTTCATCACGAGAAATTAAGAAATTGTCATGAATCCCATTCAATCCGCTGAACAATTCCATCGTCGCGCGTTTCTCTGTCGCGCTGGCGCGACGGTCGGCACGGCGGCGCTGGCCAGCTTAGTGGACTCCCGCTTGTTCGGCGCGCCGGCGGCGAAGTCCGCAACGGCATCGGGCATCCTTCAGCCGCTGCATCATGCGCCGAAGGTCAAACGGATCATCCAATTTTACATGGCTGGCGGGCCGTCGCATCTCGAGACTTTTGATTACAAGCCGAAGCTCAAAGAAATGAATGGTCAGCCGATGCCTGAGAGCATCACAAAAGGTCAGCCGATCGCCCAATTGCAAGGTGCGAAGTTGAACTGTTTCGGACCGCAATGGGATTTCAAGACGGTTGGAAAATCCGGCCAGTCCATCAGCGAGATTTTCCCGGGCTTGCACGAAGTGGCAGACGAGATGTGCATCATCCGCTCGTTTCACACCGAGGCGATCAACCACGATCCCGCGCACACGTACATGAACACCGGCACGACCATCAGCGGACGTCCGAGCATGGGCTCGTGGGTCACATACGGATTGGGCAGCGAGAGCCAGGATTTGCCCGGCTTCGTTGTGCTCACTTCCACAGGCCGGTTCGGCCAGTCGCAACCCATCTCGGCGCGACAGTGGCACAGTGGTTTTTTGCCGAGCCATCATCAAGGCATCGAGCTTCGCTCCAAGGGCGATCCGGTGCTGTATGTCAAAAACCCGAAGGGCGTCACCACCGACCGTCAGCGCGACGTTATCTCCACCGTGCGCCAACTCAATTCATTGCAGAATTCCGTGGTGGACGATCCGGAAATCGCCACGCGCATCGCGCAATACGAGATGGCATTTCAGATGCAACTCTCCGTGCCCGATCTGATGGATGTCTCCAAAGAGCCGCAGCACATCCTCGACCAATACGGATCCAAACCGGGCGACGGCACATTCTCATCCAACTGCCTGCTCGCCCGCCGACTCGCCGAACGCGGTGTGCGATTCATCCAGTTGTATCATCGCGATTGGGATCATCACGGCTCCATCAAGGAACACGTGCGCGGCACCGCCGCCGAAGTGGACAAAGGCATGGCCGCACTCATCAAGGATCTCAAAGCGCGCGACATGCTCAAAGACACACTCATACTTTGGAACGGCGAATTCGGCCGCACACCGATGGCACAAGGCAGCGGTCGGGATCACCACATGAAAGGCTACTCTGTCTGGCTGGCGGGAGGCGGAATCAAAGGCGGCACGAGCTACGGATCGACGGATGAACTTGGCTATCACGCGGCCGTCGATGTCGTCCACGTAAACGACTTGCACGCGACGATGCTGCACCTGCTGGGAATCGACCATCGGCGGCTCACGTTCCGGTTTCAGGGACGCGACTTCCGCCTCACCGACGTCGCCGGAAACGTCATCAAACCCATCCTGTCCTGAGCCGCGCGACAGCGGAAATCGCGCAGCCTGTGCTTGCCGTTGCTCTCAGTAACCGCCATTGTTTTTTTATGAAACTGCCAATTGCCGTGCTGGCCATCGCCATCGGCACAGCTGCTTTTTCTGGGATCACCGCGCCTGCAACTAAACCACACTGGGCATTTCAACCACTCGCCAGTCCACCCGTGCCGAAGGTGAACGACACCCAATGGGCGAAAACTGCAGTGGATCCGTATGTCCTCTCGGCAATCGAAGAGAAAAAGCTCGTTCCATCGCCAGCCGCCGACAAGCGCACACTCATTCGTCGCGCCACGTTCGACTTGATCGGCCTGCCGCCCACGCCCGAAGAAGTCACCGCATTTCTTGCAGACAATTCTCCCGGCGCATTCGCAAAAGTGATCGATCGACTCCTCGCCAGCCCGCACTACGGCGAGCGTTGGGGCCGTCATTGGCTCGACATCGTTCGATACGCCGATACCGCCGGTGAGACCGCCGATTTCCCCGTGCCGCAAGCCTGGCGTTATCGCAACTACGTCATCGATTCCTTCAACACCGACAAACCGTTCGACCGCTTCATCACCGAACAACTCGCCGGCGACATCCTTGCAGCAAGCGCGCCACCGGCGCAATTCAACGAACTCATCACCGCCACAGGTTATCTCGCCATCGCGCGCCGATTTGGTTTCGACATCGCGAAGGATCATTTTCTGACGATCGAAGACACCATCGACACTCTCGGAAAATCGTTTCTCGGACTGACCATTTCCTGCGCCCGTTGTCACGACCACAAATACGATCCCATCCCGCAATCCGATTACTACGCGCTGTACGGCATCTTCCAAAGCACGCGCTATCCTTTTCCTGGTTGCGAAAAAGAAAAGGCACCACGCGACATGGTGTCACTCAAATCCTCGGGCGAGCAACTCATCCAAATGAATGCGTGGCGCGAACGCATCGCGCAGCTTGACCAAGCGCTGGCTCCACAAGCGACGCGCGCCCGGGAACTCACCGCGCAACTCAAGACCACCCGCACTGTCGCACCGATGACTCGAGTCGAAGGCCGGCTTGCCAACGGCGCAGCGCAATCATTCGTCGACGGCACGAACGGCGCCGCACTCTCCAATTTGAAAATAAAAAAGGGCGAACTGATCGAGCTGACCCTCTTTGCTGGCGCCAATCACGGCGCGGACAGCACGACCATCGGATTTGACGTGATCGAACTCGATGGCGCGAAACGCCGCTGGTCACTCGTTGATGATGCGCTGGACGATTTCTTTCGCGTTGGCACAGGCAGTTTGCGCGCCGACCGCCACGGCAACACGAACGTCTGGCGGTTTTGCGAAAGCGCGGAAACGCTCGCGCCACTGCCGCGATTCACAAAAGACCTGTTGAATGTTCCCGGCATTCTCGCGTGGAGCGGCGCGGAAGATTGGCCTTCGGTCTTCATCAACACTCGTGCGGAACCTGTCAAACTGACCACCGTTTCACTCGAGCCAAAATCCTTCGTTGCTCATCCCGGCCCGCGCTCGCATGTCACCGTCGCTTGGCGCAGCCCGATCGATGGCCGCATCGCCATCCAAGGCCGCATCGCCGATGCCGACGCCACTGGAGGCGACGGAGTACTGTGGCAGTTGGATCACCGCGCAAGTGATGGCGAGACCTTTCACCAACTTCATTTGCTGGCACGACAAAGCGAGACGCTCAAACGCGAGCGCGTCGAATTGGCTGCAGCCGAGCCGCGAATGGATCTGGCTTATTCCGTCATCGAAGGCAAGGCGACCAACTCTCCCATTCATCGTCGCGGCGACCCGGAAATGCCCGGCGAAGAAGTTCCACGTCGGTTTCTCACCGCGTTTGGCGGGCCATTGCTTTCACCAGAAGCAGGCAGTGGCCGGGCACAACTCGCGCGCTGGATCACGACCGGCTCCACTGCGCCACTCACTGCGCGCGTGATGGCCAATCGCGTCTGGCAACACCATTTCGGGCGTGGACTCGTGCGCACACCGAATGATTTTGGCACGCGCGGTTTGCCGCCCACGAATCTGGCGCTACTGGATTCGCTGGCCGCTGAATTGATCCGCTCGGGATGGAGCGTCAAATCGTTGCATCGGCTCATCATGAAATCGTCCACGTATCAACAATCAGCAGGCGCCCACAGGTCCAGCGACACGGACAATGTTCTCTTTGGCCGGTTCGATCGTCGCCGGCTCAGCGCCGAGGAAATTCGAGACGGCCTGTTGTCGGTGAGTGGCGACCTCGATCGGACTCCTGGCACCGCCCATCCCTTCCCCACCGAAAAGAGTTGGGGCTTCACGCAGCACACCCCGTTCAATACGACTTACGAAATCAATCGCCGCAGCGTTTATCTGATGGTGCAACGCATCAAACGTCACCCGTTCCTCGCGCTGTTCGATGGAGCCGACCCCAATTCCAGCACGGCCGAGCGCCTGCCGACCATCGTGCCAACGCAGGCTCTCTATTTCATGAACGATGCGTTTTTCCACGCGCGCGCGCAGAGTTTCGCCGCATCAACAATGCCATTGACGGATGATTCTGCCCGGCTCGATCGCGCCTATCAACTGGCCTTCAGCCGCTCCCCCACACCCGCAGAACACATCGCTGCAAAAACATTCCTCAATGACTACGCGGCAGCGCTGGCGCATCGGCCTGCGGAACTCCGGTTGAAAGAATCCTGGGCGGCTTATGCGCGCGTGATTTTATCCAGCAATGAATTTATCCATGTCGAATAACAACCCACGAGACTGGTTCAATCACGGCCGACGCGGTTTCCTGCGTTCTGCCGTGGGAGCTTCCGCGCTCTTCCCAAGCCTCATTCAACTCCTCGCCGAAGACCGGCCGTCGACATCTGCCGCCACACGTCCTCATTTTCAGCCACGCGCCAAGAATGTGATTTTTCTTTTCATGAGCGGTGGCGTTTCGCATGTGGACAGCTTTGATCCGAAGCCTCGCCTTGCGACCGATCACGGCAAGGCCATCACGCTCGATCACCCCGAGACTCGCAACCGGCCTGGATACGAAAAGCTCTTTCTGAAACGAGCGCAGTGGAACTTCAAACCGCAAGGCCAATGCGGCACCGAGGTGAGCGACATGTTTCCGAATGTCGCCGGTTGTATGGACGACATCGCCCTCATTCGCTCCATGCACACGAGCCACTCCAATCATTACAATGCCACGCTCGGAATGCACACGGGATCGTTCACCGTGTCGCGACCGAGCCTCGGCGCGTGGCTCAGTTACGGTTTGGGTAGCATGAACGCCAACTTGCCGGCGTTTGTCGTCATCGCTCCATTCACGCCCTACGCAGGCACGCAAGTGTGGGCCTCGGATTTTCTGCCTGGCAATCATCAAGGCACACGCGTGGTGACCGGCGCGGAACCCGTTGCCAATCTGCATCGGCGCGTCGAAACCTCGCGCCAACAGGAACTCGAACTGGCCGCACTCAAATCGCTCAATCAATCTCATCTGGCCACACGCGGACAAGATCCAGATCTCAGCGCGCGCATCCGTTCGTTTGAGACAGCGTTCGGCATGCAAATGGAGATGCCCAATGCACTCGATCTCTCGAGGGAATCGGATGCGACGTTGAATCTTTACGGCCTCCAACGCGGCAGCACGCAAGGTTTCGCGTGGCAATGTCTCGTCGCGCGAAGGCTGGTTGAACGCGGCGTCCGCTTCGTCGAGCTGATCGACACGGGCTCGTCAGGCAATTGGGATTCACACGGCGACATGGCCGATCACACACGGCTTGCTCGCAATGTCGACCAGCCTATCGCCGCACTTTTGCGCGACTTGAAATCGCGCGGCATGCTCGACGACACCCTCGTTGTCTGGACCTCCGAATTTGGCCGGACTCCATTCAACAACAGCGCCGACAACAAAGGCCGCGAGCATCACAACTGGGCGTTCTCTTCGTGGCTCGCTGGCGGCGGCGTCAAAGGCGGCATCGTCCACGGACAAACCGATGAGCACGGAATCAAGCCCGTCAAAGACGGCGTCCACATCAACGACTTTCACGCCACCATACTTCATCTCATGGGACTCGATCATGAGCGACTCACGCACCGCCACGCCGGCCGCGATTTCCGGCTCACTGACGTGGCGGGCGATGTGGTGAAGCCCATCCTTGCATGAGAATCGTAGCGACAGGACTGTCGGCATTACTGATCTTCAACGTTGCACACAGCCATGCCGGCGGCGCAGAAAGCGAACTGACTGGAACGAACTTCTGGGCTTTTCAACCAGTGCAGCGAGTCGCAGCTCCATCCGTCGCGCGAAAGGATTGGCCGCGCAACGCTGTTGATCAGTTCATTCTCGCGCGGCTGGAGAAAGAAGAACTCGCGCCCTCACCGATGGCCGATCGCACCACGCTGCTGCGCCGGCTCACTTACGATCTGCATGGCCTCCCGCCGTCGCCGACCGAGATCGACACCTTTCTCGCCGACACATCGCCGGACGCGCTCGCGAAAGTCGTCGATCGTCTGCTCGCCAGTCCGCGTTACGGTGAACGTTGGGCGCGGCATTGGCTCGATGTGATGCGCTTTTCGGAAAGCGACGGCTACGAGTACGACCGCATTCGTGATCACGCTTGGACGTACCGCGACTTTGTCATCGCGAGCATCAATGCCGATAAACCTTACGACCGTTTCGTGCGCGAACAACTGGCTGGCGACGTATCCGAGCCATTGACGCGCGACGCGCTCGCAGCGACGGGTTTTCTTGTCGCCGGTCCGTGGGATCAAGCGGCGAATGTTTCGGCGAGCCTGTTGATCAAGCAGCGTTATCGCGAAGAAGAGTTGGAAGATATTCTCGGCACCGTCGCGCAAACCTTTCTCGGCCTCACGGTCAACTGTGCGCGCTGTCACAACCACAAGTTCGATCCCGTGCCGCAGCGCGATTATTACCGCATGCGCGCTGTATTCGCCGGGGTGTTTCATCCCACCGACAAAGATCGCGCTCTGCCGCTGCTGCCGCCGGCTGACCGCAAAAGTTACGATGACCAACTGCGACCGCTGAAGGATCGCCGCGCCGAATTCGAGAAGCGACTCATCGATTTGGACAAGACCGCGACTGAGCGCGTGAAAAAACTTTGGCCCGCGACGGAATCAACGACACGAAAAGTGACCGATGCCGAGCGATTGGCGGCGATGACGGACGTGGAAAAGAAATCACGCGAGGAATGGATCGCCGGACGAAACGGTCTCGACGGCGAGCTGAAGAAAATCCCTGCGGCGCCGCTGGCCTACATCGTCGCCCCGCGCGTGCCCGAGCCAACGCATCTTCTCTTGCGCGGCGAGCCGGACAAGAAACGCGAGCCAGTGTCGCCCGGCGGACTTTCCATTGTCTCGTTGCCATTCGATTTGCCAGCCGATGCGCCCGAAGCGCAGCGACGCATCCAGTTTGCGCAATGGCTGACGCGGCCGGAGAATCCACTCCTCGCGCGCGTCATGGTCAATCGCGTGTGGCAGCACCATTTCGGTCGCGGCCTTGTGGCGACGCCGAACGATTTCGGAAAGATGGGCGCACGGCCCTCACATCCCGAATTGCTCGATTGGTTGGCGAGTGAGTTCATCGCGCAGGGTTGGAGTCTGAAAAAACTGCATCGGCACATTCTGCTCTCGGCAACGTACTCGCAAGCGGGTTCGGGGCCAGTGGCGACGCGGGCTACCGCGAGCATGCGGCGGTCCGATCCACGACTAAAGGATGCTGACAACCGGTTGCTCTGGCGATTCGCGCCGCGCCGATTGGAAGCGGAGGCGGTGCGCGATGCGATGCTGCACGTGAGCGGCCAAATCAATTTGCAGATGGGCGGACCGGGCTTCCGCCCGTTCACGAACCTGACGACCAAAGGGCTGGAGAGCGAATATGTCCCGGCCGATCCACCGGGACCGGAATTCAACCGACGCACGATTTATCGCACCTTCGTGCAGACGGCACGCGATCCGTTGTTGGATGCACTGGATTGTCCGGATGGCTCAACGAAAACACCCGTTCGCGGCATCACCACCACACCGCTGCAGGCGCTTTCTTTGATGAACGGCTCGTTCACGCAACGGCAGGCGAGTCACTTCGCAGTGCGTCTGCGCGTGGAAGCGGGAGCCGACACAATGGCGCAACTACGGCTCGCGTGGCGGCTGGCATTCGGTCGAGTGGCGACGGCCGAGGAATTGAGGGAAGCTGAAGTTTTGCGGAAGGCGCAGGGGTTGGAGCAAGTTTGCTGGGCGCTGTTCAATGCAAACGAGTTTATGCACGTCCGATGAACCGCCGATGAATCCGTTGCCAAATCCATGTGCGGACACGCTCGATCGTCGCCGTTTTCTTTGGGAATCGGGCGCGGGTCTCGGCAGCGTGGCGCTCGCGTGGCTCATGCAACAGGAGTCGCGCGCTGCGGAAGCGACTTCGCCCTACGCGCCGAAGCCGTCGCATTTTCCCGCCAAGGCGAAGCGCGTGATCCACATCTGCGCGCTCGGCGGCGTGAGTCATGTGGACACGTTTGATTTCAAACCAGAGCTGGAGAAACGCGACGGACAGGAATCGGGCAAGGTCTTCGATTCGTTTTTTGGTCAGCCTGGTCGACTGATGAAAAGCCGGTTTGCCTTCCGTCAACACGGGCAAAGCGGCCGCTGGTTGAGCGAGCTTTTGCCGCACCTTGCCGGGTGCGTGGATGATTTGACCTTCATCCATTCGATGCACAGCAAGAGCGCCAATCACACGCCGGCGACGTTTCTGATGAACAGCGGATTTACGCTGAACGGATTCCCCAGCGTCGGCTCGTGGATCAGTTACGGACTCGGTTCCGAGAATCAGAATCTGCCGGCCTTCGTTGTGTTGCCCGACGTTCGCCAAACGCCTTCGGGCGGACCGATCAATTGGAGCGCGGGATTTCTGCCGGCGGTGCATCAAGGCGTCGCCTTTACCAGTCGCGGGCCAAATCCCATTCCCGATTTGCGCACGCCGATGGAAACTTCCGCTGAGTCGCGCCGCGCTTCGATCGATCTGCTCGCCAAGTTGAATCAACGGCATCAAGCCAGCGACCCCAGCGACAACGCGCTGGCTGCGCGCATCCGCGCCTATGAACTCGCTGCGCAAATGCAAATCAGCGTGCCGGAAGCGGTGGGGATTGATGGCGAGAGTGAAGCGACGAAGAAACTTTACGGACTGGACGACGCGGCTTCGGCCAGCTTCGGCCGGAATTGCCTGCTGGCGCGGCGACTCATCGAGCGCGGCACGCGATTCGTGCAACTCTTCAACGGCGGACAATTCGGCCAGCCGCGCATCAACTGGGATGGTCACGAAGACGTTCGCAAAAATCATCTCGACCAAGCAGCGACGATGGACAAACCACTCGCCGGACTGTTGAAAGATTTGAAAGACCGCGGATTGCTGAAAGACACCGTGGTGCTGTGGACGACAGAATTCGGCCGCACGCCGATCACGCAGGGCATCGGTGGTCAGGGCCGCGATCATCACCAGAAAGCATTCACCATTTTCGCAGCGGGCGCGGGGTTGCGTGCGGGCACGGCATTCGGCGCGACGGACGACATCGGTTTCGAAGTCGCCGACAAGCCGGTGGAATTTTACGACATTCACGCCACGCTGCTGCACCTGCTCGGAATCGATCACGAGCGGTTGACTTACTATCACAATGGAGTGAATCGCCGACTCACCGATGTGCATGGTCAAGTGATCAAAGAAGTGTTGTCATGAGGAATCAAAGAATGAAAAGTGGCTTCAGTCCAACTATGCGATTCACCTTATTCGTTGCCGGAATATTCTCGGTAGTCACACTTTTGGCTGCCGCCCAACCGCCCCTGTCGCCAGCGATATTTGACAAAACCATCCGGCCGCTGCTGAAGGAATATTGTCTCAAGTGTCATTCGACGAAGGAGCAGAAGGGCGATCTCGATCTCGAACGGTTCACGTCGTTCGACGCGGTGAAGAAGGTGCCGAAGGTCTGGCAGCTCGTGGACGAACAGATTGGACTGGGCGAGATGCCGCCGAAGGACAAGCCGCAGCTCTCCGCCGCGCAAAAGACCCAGCTTGTGGCGTGGGTGCGTGGGACGCTTGCTGAAATCGCGCGGGCGAGCGCGGGCGATCCCGGCCCAGTCATCCTGCGCCGCCTTTCGAACGCCGAGTACACTTACACCGTGCGCGACCTCACGGGCATTGGCTCGCTCGATCCGGTGCGCGAGTTTCCCGTGGACGGCGCGGCGGGTGAGGGCTTCTCCAACACCGGCGCGGCGCTCGTGATGTCGCCGGCGCTCCTGGCAAAATATCTCGATGCCGCGAAAGACATCGCCGCGCACGCGGTGTTGCTGCCCGACGGCATCGGTTTCTCGCCCAGCACTTCATCGCGCGATTGGGCCGAGGAGCGCCTCACCTCCATCCGCGCGTTCTACGCGGGATATGCGGAGCCGGGCGGCGGCTCGTCGGTCAATCTGCAGGGCATCAAGTTTGACACGAAGGACGGCGGCGTATTGCCGCTCGTAAAATATCTGGCCGCGACTCTCACCGAGCGCGACGCGCTCATCGCCAAGCGAAAATCCATCGCCGATGTCGCGCGCGAATACAGCCTCAACGCCAAATATCTGGGCGCACTCTGGGCGACGCTCAACGACAAGCAGCCTTCGCTCGTGCTCGATGCCGTCCGCGCACAGTGGCGCACCGCGAAGCCCGCCGACGCGCCTGCGCTGGCCGCCACCATCGCGCAGTGGCAGCGGACACTTTGGCGTTTCACCACCATCGGCCACATCGGCAAGCGGGACGGCCCGAAGGCGTGGCTGGTTCCGGTGGTTCCGCTGGCAGCATCGCAGGAAGTGCGGCTGAAAATGCCGGCGGCAGCGGATGGAAAAGACGTCACGCTTTATCTGCTGGCCTCCGATGCGGGCGACGGCAACGCGCAGGATTTTGCCGTGTGGGAAAACCCGCGCCTCGTCGCGCCGGGCCGGCCCGACTTGCGCCTGCGCGACATCCGCGACGCCGTGCAGTCGCTGACATCGCAGCGCGAACGCGTTGCCGCAAGCGTGATCCTGTGTCTGGACGCCGCCGCAGAAACCGGTGCCTTGCCAGACAAAGCCGCCGTGACGGAGCTTGCGAAAAAGCATGGCGTCGACCCCGCGCTGCTCGTCGCGTGGCTGGATTATCTGGGCATCGGCGGCGGCCCGGTACGCGTGGATTCGCACATCAAACAGAAGTCGGCGAGCGCGCAGGGTTATGATTTTATCAAGGGCTGGACGGGTGCCGATGCGCTAAGTGTCATCGCCAATTCCTCCGCCCAACACGTGCGCGTGCCGGGCAATGTAAAGCCGCACAGCATCGCCGTGCATCCCACGCCGAAGCTGCGCGTGGCGATTGGCTGGAGCAGTCCCGTGACGGGGAAATTGCGTGTCGAAGGCACGGTGCAGCATGCGCATCCGGAGTGCGGCAATGGCGTCACGTGGTCGCTCGAACTGCGGCGCGGCAACACGCGGCAGCGACTGGCGACGGGCCTTTCGCAGGGCGCGAAGGAGATCAAGTTTGGCCCTATCGAGAATGTCGCGGTCGAACCAGGCGACCTGCTCTCTCTCATCATCGGGCCTCGCGATGGCAATCATTCCTGCGATCTCACGGCGGTGGACATCACGCTCGGCGACGGCAAGCGCGTGTGGAATCTCGCGAAGGAAGTCTCGCCGGAAATTCTCGCGGGAAACCCGCACGCCGACGGTTTCGGCAACGCGAGCGTCTGGCATTTTTACAGTGAGCCTGACAGCGGGCAGATCGCGCCGGTCATTCCGGCGGATTCGTTGCTCGCCAAATGGAGGGCCGCTGCGAGCGCGGAGGAAAAGCGCCGGCTCGCAGGCGAGGTGCAAAAACTTCTTCGAAGTGGCGCGACCGGTCTGACAAAGGATTCGCCCGATGCGGTGTTGTATCGCCAACTGACTTCGCTCAACGGCCCGTTACTCGCCATCGCCCGCGACACACTACTGGCATCACCGCGTGAAGTCGCGCCAGCCGGTGGTGTTCACGGAGTGGATCCCGCTCTCTTTGGCAAACATCCCGATGGCGCGACGTTGCCAACGGCCAACCTGTGCGTGCGCGCGCCCTCGCTCATCGAAGTGCGGCTGCCCGCCGATCTGGTCGAAGGCTGCGAATTCGTGGCCACAGCGCGGTTGCACAAGGAAACGAGCGCTGAAGGCAGCGTGCAGATGCAGGTGCTTTTGACGAAGCCCGCCAACACATCGGGACTGACAGCCAGCGCGCCCAAGGAACAGGGCAACAAAAGCACGTGGAGCGATGGCGAACGCCCGATGCTTTCCGATTCGCCGATTCTGGTGCTCGATGGCAGCGCCGCGCGCACGCGCATCGAGGCGGCACTCGAAGCCTTCCGCCAGCTTTTCCCGGCGGCGCTGTGCTACACAAAAATCGTGCCCGTGGATGAAGTCGTCACGCTCACCCTTTATCATCGCGAGGATGATCATCTGCGACGGCTGATGCTCGACGACGCGCAGGCGGCCGAGCTTGACCGGTTGTGGAGTGAGCTGCGCTTTGTCAGCCAGGAACCGCTGAAGCTCGTGGAGGCGTTCGAGCAGCTCTGGCAATTCGCCACGCAAGATGCCGATCCCAGCGCATTCACGCCCATGCGCGAACCCATCAAGCTGCGCGCCGCGAAATTCCGCGCAGACGTGACGGCCGCCGAGCCAAAACAAATCCAAGCCGTGGTGGACTTTGCTGATCACACGTGGCGCCGGCCGTTGACACGCGCGGAGAAGGAGGAATTGCGCGCGCTTTATTCCAAGCTGCGCACGCAAGAACTCCCCCACGAGGCGGCGCTGCGCGTGGTGCTCGCCCGCGTCTTTGTCGCGCCCTCTTTTCTTTACAAGCTGGAGACGCCTGCGGCGGGCAAGGGACAAACACCCGTGACCGACACGGAACTGGCCACGCGATTGAGTTTCTTCCTTTGGTCCTCGGCACCGGATGCGGAACTCGCGGCACTGGCGGCGGCGGGCAAATTGCGAAACCCCGACGTACTCGCAGCGCAGACGCGACGGATGATCCAAGACGCACGCGTGCGGCGGCTGGCCAATGAATTCGGCGCGCAATGGCTGCACACGCGGGACTTCGACAAGCACAACGAAAAGAGCGAGCGGCATTTCCCGACGTTCGCTGCGATGCGCGCGGCGCTCAACGAGGAGCCGGTCCGCTTCTTCACCGACTTCTTTCAACGCGATGGCTCCGTGCTCGATCTTCTGAATGCGGATCACACCTTCGTCAACGGCGCGCTCGCGCAGCATTACGGCATTGCCGGAGTGAGTGGCGAGGTGTGGCGGCGCGTGGAGGGAGTGCAAGCGAAAGGTCGCGGCGGCGTGTTGGGCTTTGGCGCGACTCTGGCCATGCAAAGCGGTGCCTCGCGCACCAGCCCCATTCTGCGCGGCAACTGGATCAGCGAAACACTGCTGGGGGAACGTCTGCCGCGTCCGCCCAAAGGCGTGCCAGTGTTGCCGGAAGTTCCGCCGGCGGGACTCACCGAGCGCGCGCTCACCGAGAAACACAGTAGCGACCCGAAATGCGCCGGATGTCATTTGCGCATCGATCCATTGGGTTTCGCGCTGGAAGGATTTGACGCCATCGGCCGGCTGCGCACGAAGGACGCCGCCGGGCTTTCGATCGATGCGCGCACGCGCACCGTCGACGGCACGGAGTTGGACGGCCTCAACGGACTGCGCAGCTATATCCTCAACCAGCGACGCGACGCGTTCACCCGCCAATTCTGCCGCAAGCTGCTCGGCTACTCGCTCGGTCGCGGCGTGCAATTGAGCGACCAGCCGCTGATTGAGGCCATGCAGGCGAAGCTCGCGGCCAACAACTATCGCGTCGGCGTCGTGATGGAAATGATTGTGCGCAGCCGGCAATTCTGCGAGATTCGCAATAGAGATTCAGCCGTTTCCGAATAACCAAAAAACCTATGAGCACGCACCGTTTTGATCGTCGCGCGTTTCTGCGCGGAGTCGGCGTCACGATGGCGCTGCCGTGGATGGAGTCCTTCACCGTCTGGGGCGACGAACCCAAAACCGCCAAGCCCGCGAGCGAGGCGCCGGTGCGGCTGGCCGTGCTGTTTTCCGGCAACGGATTTCACACGCGCGAATGGTGGGCGAAGGGCGAAGGCAAAAACATGGAGCTGGGCAAGGTGCTGGCGCCGCTCGCGGATTTCCGCGAGAAGATGCTGCTCATCCGCGGCCTCTACAACGCGGAGGCGCTGAAGGGAAACATCCACAGCTCGATGACGGGCAACCTGCTCTCCGGCGCGCCGCTGGCGTCGGGCGGCGACATCCGCTCCGGCACGAGCGTGGATCAGGTGCTCGCGCAGCGTTTCGGGCGCTCGACCAAAGTGCCCAGCCTCGTGCTCGGCTGCGAGCACTCGAACCCGTCCGTCCACAAGAATTATTCGATGCTCTACAGCTCGCACATCTCGTGGAGCTCGCCGACGACGCCCACGCCGCTGGAGCTGTATCCGGCGCTGGCCTTCGACCGGCTGTTCAAAGACACCGTGAGCAAAGGCGACAAGAGCGTGCTCGATGCCGTGCTGACGGACGCGAAAGATCTG
Organism: Akkermansia muciniphila; assembly: GCA_945903605.1. Lineage (GTDB taxonomy): Bacteria > Verrucomicrobiota > Verrucomicrobiia > Limisphaerales > UBA1100 > CAMDOH01. The sequence goes on along the minus strand of CAMDOH010000018.1, from coordinate 273 downwards.
CGCCGCCACATCAGCGCCAATGACCAGCGCAAGCTCGACGAATATCTGGACTCCGTGCGCGAAGTGGAAACGCGCATCGACAACGCCGGCAAAAAAGGCGAGCTGCAAGGCTGGCGCCCGACAGTGGCCAAGCCCAACATCCCGCGCCCCGCCGACGGCATCCCGCAGGACATCGGCGAACACATGAAACTGATGTGCGACATTCTCGTGCTCGGCTTCCAGACCGACACCACGCGCGTCTGCACGCTCAAACTCAACAACGATCACAGCTCC
>CAMDOH010000017.1 GCA_945903605.1 Akkermansia muciniphila | reverse complement strand
GCGCTTGGCCTTTGCTGCATTGCCGAGCAGGCGCATCGGTTCAGCCGGACGCAACAGACGCGCGTCCTGTTTCACGAAGTTTCGCCAGTCCAACTTCACGGCTGCGAAGGCGGTCTCGACCACGTCCTGCACGGAATGAATCTGGCCTGTCGCAAGAACAAAATCCTCCGGCTGCGCGTGCTGGAGCGCCAGCCACATTCCGCGCACGTAATCGCGCGCGTCGCCCCAATCGCGCTGCGCGGACGTGTCGCCCAACGGCAATTCCTTTTGCTGCCCGAGCGAGATGGCAGCAGCGGCGCGACAGATTTTGCGCGTGACGAAATTCTCGCCGCGACGAGGCGACTCGTGATTGTACATGATGCCATTCACCGCAAAGAGGCCGAAGGTCCGCCGATACACGGTGACCATCTGCGTGGCGAATGCTTTGGCGCAGCCGTACGGATTCACGGGAGCAAACGGAGTGGATTCATCCTGCGGCATCTGCGTCGGTTGCCCGAAGATTTCGCTCGAAGAGGCGTGGAAAAACTTGGGGCGCTGCGGCAGGTCGCGGATGATTTCCAGTAAACGCAACGTGCCCATCGCGGTCATGTCGCAAGTGGATTCTGGAATCTCGAATGACAGCCCCACGTGGCTCTGCCCGGCGAGATGGTACATCTCATCGGGCGCAGCCTTCATGAGCACGCGGCGAAACGTGGTCGCGTCATCCAGTTCTGCGTAATGCAGGAAAAGTCGTTTTCCATAAATCGTGCTGTCGCGATAGAGATGGTGCAGACGGGAACGATCCAGATTGCTCGTGCGTCGCACGGTGCCGTGCACTTCGTAGCCTTTGCTCAAGAGAAGTTCCGTGAGATAGGAGCCGTCCTGTCCGGTGATGCCGGTGATGAGCGCGCGCGGCATACTAGTCGCTCGATTTCACTTTGCCCGAGAGTTGATCGCTCAATAACTGGATGTCGGCATCGACCATCAATCGGGCGAGGTCGGCGAATTTCGTTTTCGGTTCCCAGCCGAGCTGACGCTTCGCTTTGCTAGCATCGCCAATGAGCAACTCCACTTCAGCCGGTCGATAATAACGCGGATCAACCTCCACGTGCTTCTTCCAATCCAACCCGACATGGCCAAACGACACGTCAAGAAACTCCCGGATGGTGTGCGTCTCGCCGGTGGCGATCACGTAATCGCCCGGCTTCTCCTGCTGCAACATCAGCCACATCGCCTCCACATATTCCTTCGCGTAACCCCAGTCGCGTTTGGCGTCGAGGTTGCCGAGGAAAAGTTGCTGCTGCAGACCCGCTTTGATGCGCGCCAGTGCGCGAGTGATTTTGCGCGTCACGAACGTCTCACCGCGCCGAGGCGATTCGTGGTTGAAAAGGATGCCGCTGCTAGCGTGCAGGCCGTAGCTCTCGCGATAGTTCACCGTGATCCAGTGGGAATAAACCTTCGCGCAACCGTACGGGCTGCGTGGATAAAATGGCGTGGTCTCGCGCTGCGGCACTTCCTGCACAAGCCCGAACATCTCGCTTGATGATGCCTGATAAAAACGCGGCTTGATGCCCGTCTCGCGGATGGCTTCGAGCAGGCGCACGGTGCCGGTGGCGGTGATGTCGGTGGTGTATTCGGGCGCGTCGAAACTCACGCGCACATGGCTTTGTGCGGCGAGATTGTAAACCTCCTCCGGTTGAATCTTGCCAATGAGCCGCGAAATCGCACTGGCATCGGCGAGGTCGCCGTAATGCAGGAATAACCGTTGATGGCTCGCGTGAGGATCCTGATAAATCGAATCGAGTCGCCCCGTGTTGAACGTACTGGAACGGCGAATGATGCCGTGGACCTCGTAGCCTTTGGCGAGCAACAACTCAGCGAGGTACGAGCCGTCCTGTCCTGTGATGCCGGTGATGAGCGCCTTTTGGGACATTGTTGGCGTCACTGTGTTGGGGATGAAAGAAATGGCAAGCGCAATTCCTTCCGCATCGAAGCTTGCGCGGAGTCGTTGTTGCTCTACCGTCGCTGCGTGCGAATTCCCATCAACCAGACTTGGATCGGGTTACTACTGGCATCCTCTTTGATTTGTTCCTGTTCCAAGCCTGCAGGATCGGCGAAGCCACTTACCAAACCTACTAATTCACCTACGTCCATGCCTGCTGCATCTCACACCAAAAAAGAAAATCGATTGGCAAAGGAAAAGTCGCCGTACCTCCAGCAGCACAAACACAACCCAGTGGATTGGTATCCGTGGGGCGAGGAAGCATTTGCCAAGGCAAAAAAAGAAAACAAACCCATCTTCCTTTCCATCGGTTATTCAACTTGCCACTGGTGCCACGTGATGGAGCGGGAATCGTTCGAGGACGAAAAGGTCGCCGAGTTTCTCAAAAAACATTTCATCAGCATCAAGCTGGATCGTGAAGAACGACCGGACGTGGACAAGATTTACATGACCGCTGTGCAAGCGATGACGCGATCGGGCGGCTGGCCACTCAACGTCTTTTTAACTCCTGATTTGAAACCGTTTTTTGGCGGCACCTATTTTCCGCCGAAACCCGCAGCAGGAAGGCCCAGCTTCACGCAGCTCCTCGAGCGCGTCGCGGATATTTGGGCAACCAAACAAGATGATATTGTTAAAGTCGCTGCCGAATTGCTTGAGGAACTCGGCAAGGTGACCAATCAAGAACCTGTTCGCGGCATCATCCTTTCGCCCAGCATTCTGACAAACGGACTTGGGTCGATGAAGTCCGAGTACGATCCAAGACACGGCGGATTCGGTCGCGCGCCCAAATTCCCAAGGCCCTCACAACCTCTGTTCATCCTCCGGCAAGCGGTTCGGGACAGTGACAAGGATGCGATCAGCATGATCGATTTCACCTGCGAACGCATGGCTGCAGGCGGAATTTATGACCAGCTCGGCGGCGGCTTCTCACGATATTCAGTCGATGAAAAATGGCTGGTGCCGCACTTCGAGAAAATGCTCTACGACAACGCACAGTTGATTCACCTGTTTCTTGACACCCATCTGGCCACAGGCGGCAAACATCATGCCGATACTGTCCGCGACATCATCCGCTACGTTCTGCGCGACATGACACACAAGGACGGCGGCTTTTATTCTGCAGAGGACGCTGATAGCGAAGGTCACGAAGGCAAGTTCTACTGTTGGACAAAGGCCGAGTTGGTAAAATTACTGACGGCCGATGAAGCCAAGGTGGTCATTCGCCATTTTGGAATCACCGAGGAAGGCAACTTCGAAGATCACAGCCATCCTGAACCGCTGAAGAATCAGAATGTGCTGCACATAGCCGACCCCAAACTCAGCGCGGAGGAAGCCAAGCTGCTCACCAGCGCCAAAGAAAAAATGTTCGCAGCCCGAGCCAAACGTGTGCGCCCGCATTTGGACGACAAGGTGCTCGCATCTTGGAACGGCATGATGGTTGGCGCTCTTGCCCGTGCGTATGCTGTGCTGGGTGATGAACAAATCCTCGCCGCCGCGCTGAAAAACCACAACTTCATCCGCACGACACTTTGGGATGCCAAGACTAAAACCCTTCATAGCCGTTGGCGCGAAGGCGAGCGCGATTCAGTTCAACTGTTCGAGGCGTATGCCAGCCAGCTCGATGGCGTTTTGGAATTATATCAAGTCACACTCGACTCATCACAACTCGAATTCGCCATCGAGATTGCCACGGCGATGACGGCAAAGTTCTACGACCCGAAAGCCGGTGGGTTTTACCAAAGCGACTCCGAAACAAAGAATCTGATTCTGCGTGTGAAGGAGGATTACGACGGTGCTGAGCCGAGTGGCAACTCCATCGCGGCTTTTGCACTTCTGAAACTCGCCGCCATCACCGAAAGAAAAGACTTTCGAGAACAAGCTGAAAAGACGCTGCAGTTGTTTTCGCAAAAGATGCAGCAGGTGCCCGAGGGACTTCCCTATCTGCTTCGTGCGCTCGACTTCTACCTCGACGAACCGTTCCGAGTCGTTGTCGCCGGCGATCCCAAATCGCCAGAAGCACGCAAGCTCATACTCGCTGCTCACACCGTTTATCAACCCAACAAGGTGATTCTTGGGACTTCTGGACCAGTCGAACCGTTCGCGAAAACTCTGCCTGCAAAAGATGGCCCAGTCGTTTACTTGTGCACGGGAACAGCCTGTCAGCCGCCCACCAATGATCCCGCGCAAGTACGTGTTCTGTTGAAAAAACCCCCAACCAAACCCGACACGGGTGGTAAACTGAAGTGAACCCTCGGCTCACGCCGAGCAAACCAAATGAAAAAAAACGTTCAGATGATTCTTGGGGCGGTGATATTGACTGCGCTGACGATCGGGGTCTTTTGGTATTTCAAATGGGATCGAGAACAGGGAGTCCCCTGTCGTCACTGCGGGGTCAAACAAAAGTATGAAGTCCGGATGTTCCACGAAATGTCATGCGAAAAAAACCCCGGTCGCACCGACAAGAAGAAGTAAGCTGACCTCGCCGGCCGTCAGATAAAGTACATCTCGCCGTTCGTTCCCGACATCGCAAGGATTTGACTAAACTTGACCGAATCGGCTGAAGCTTGTGTTTTGTCTCGAAGCTGTCTCCAAACCGACCTCAACTCTTCAGGACAGCGCCCATCAGAAATCGCCGGTGAATCAATCAGCACTCCATCCATCGCCCTCAACACATCACCGAAAGTCAATTCGTCGGGAGCCTTCGCCAAAATATATCCCCCGTGCCTGCCGCGAACACTCCTCACAATCCCCTTTCCTTTGAGATCGATGAGAATCTGCACCAGATAATTCGCGGGCAGTCCGGAAGTCTCCGCCAAATCAGACACCTTGCGGGAGTGTCCATTCCCATATACGCGTGCCAACTCAAGCACAGCTCGCGAAGCGTAGTCACTTCGGACAGATAATTTCATGTCGATTCGATCAAACGACTGTCCGGGTTGGGGATCGACAGCAGGTTGACGCGCAAAACCTACATGAATCAAAAACCATTACTACTTAAAAATGATTTTGCCGACGCAGTAATCACCACTTTTCGCCGCAGGAACGGATCGCGATATTCCAAGCGCACCGCACGCAGCGCCATCGAAACCATGCCGCTCCGCGCCCCATACAACACATCTCCGCAAACGGGTACTCCTGCAGATTTCAAATGCACGCGAATCTGATGCGTCCTGCCAGTCACCGGTCTGGCCTCGATCAACGTCCGTCCATTGGCCGACTTCAACACATTGAAAAATGTCTGTGCAGGTTTCCCTTCTTCGCTCACCACCGTTCTGTCCGGCCCCGACTGTAATGGCAAATCGCACACCCATTCCTTCAACTTGGGAGTACCGTCCACCACCGCCAAATACAACTTGCTCATCTCGCGCGAGTCAAACAGCCGACTATACGGCGCCACCGCTCCCTCACTCTTTACCAGCAACAACACACCCGTCGTTTCCGCATCAAGCCGGTGCACATACCTCAGAAAACGAAGCCCACGCGAGCGCGCCCAGAATTCGCCAGCATGAATAGAATCCATCAGCGCCGGCAAAAGATTCCGGCTCGTATTGACCCAATGATCCGGCGCCAACATCCATCGCTCCGGCTTGTCAATCGCCAGCACCGATCGATCCTCATACAAAATGGGGATCGACACTCCACACTCCAGATCGATGCACATCGGTTTTGCCACGCACCGAAACTATCTTACGAACCTCCATCACAAAAGAGCTTTTGAACGTGCTGCAATCCAACACATCCTTTAACTTCACCTCATGGCCCAGACGCTGGTCGTCAACGAAATCTATTTGAGTCTGCAAGGCGAGAGCACTTTCGCCGGGTTGCCGTGCGTCTTCGTGCGGCTCACGGCCTGCAATCTGCGCTGCTCCTACTGCGATACCGCCTACGCTTTCACCGAGGGAAGCAAGATGCCGCTCGCCGATGCGCTCGCCAAAGTGCGCGAACTCTCTGTCCCATTCACCGCCATCAAAGGAGCGCAGCGACTGCCGCTCGTTGAACTCACCGGCGGCGAACCGTTGCTCCAGCCCGCTGCGTTGTCGCTGATGGTGGCGCTCTGCGACGATGGTTTCACTGTGCTCATCGAGACCAGCGGCGCGCATGATATCTCAAAGATCGACCCGCGTGTGCGCCGCATCATGGATCTCAAATGCCCGTCGAGTGGGGAAGCCGCGCGCAACCGTTACGAGAACATCCCGCACCTGCGCGCCACGGACGAAATAAAATTCGTCATCGGCACACACGAGGATTACGACTGGGCCAAAGAGCAAATCTCGAAGCACCACCTCGCCGCCGTCTGTCCCCTGCTCTTCTCGTGGGTCGCGCCACTCGCGCCGCATCAGCAGGACAAATCGCTCAAGCTCGTCCCCGTCGGCCAGCATCCGCTCACGCGCAAGGAACTCGTCGAGCGCATCGTCGCCGACGCCCTGCCTGTCCGCTTTCAACTCCAGATGCACAAGATCATCTGGCCGCCTGATCAGCGCGGGGTTTGATGATGAAGAAAACGCAACGAGTCCTTCGCCAGCTTCGCGACCACGAATCGCGCAACGTCACGTTCAGTGAGGCCGACGGCTCGTGGCCCATCGTCTGGGAACGTGCGCGCGGCGTGCATATCTGGGATGCGGAAGGCAAAAAATATCTCGATCTCACCGCCGCCTTTGGTGTCGCCAATGCGGGCCACGCCAACCCGGCTGTCGTCCGCGCCGGCCAGCGCCAGATGGCGACGCTCCTCCACGCGATGGGCGACGTCCACCCACACGCACAGAAGGCGCTGCTCGCGCGCGAACTGAGCAGGCTCACATTTGAGCGATGGAGTGGTGGCAAATCCGCTGGCAAAATCATTTTCAACAATTCGGGATTTGAGTCCGTCGAGGCTGCGCTGAAAACCGCGCGCCTTGCCACGGGCCGGAGTGGCGTCATCGGATTCAAAGGCGCGTATCATGGACTGGGCTACGGCACGCTCAACCTCACGCACCGCGAACATTTTCGCAGCGCTTTCCGCGATCAACTCGGCGGGTTCGGCCACTTCGCAACTTTCCCCGCGCACGATGCCGACTTGCCTAAACTTGAATTGGAACTTCGCAGTCTTTTCAAAAAACATCCCGTCGGCGCCATTCTCGCTGAACCCGTTCAAGCCCGTGGCGGCATCAATATTCCACCCGCCGATTTTCTGCCGCTACTCAGAAGACTCTGCGATGAGCACGACGCGCTGCTCATCTTGGATGAGATTTACACCGGCTTCGGCCGCACGGGGGCGTGGTTCGCCTGCGAGCATTCATGCGTGATGCCCGACCTCATCTGCCTCGGCAAAGCGCTCACCGGCGGCTTCCCTCTCTCCGCCTGCGTGGGTCGCTCGGACTTGATGGACGCCGCATGGCCCGCTTCCACTGGCGAGGCGATTCACACCAGCACTTTTCTCGGCCACCCTGTCGGCTGCGCGATGGCGCTCTCGCAGATTGCAGAAATCCGAAAGCTCAAACTGGTCGAAGCAAGCGCGCGCCTTGGCAAAAAACTGCTCGCCCAACTTGGCCAGCTTGAAAGTAAAAACTGGACCCTCAAAGCCCGCGGCATCGGATTGATGGCAGGCATTGAACTGCGTCATCGCGATGGGTCATCTGCCGGCGCCGGGGCGATGGCCATCATCAAGGCGATGCTCCATCGTGGTTTCATCCTGCTGCCCGAAGGTGCGCACGGGAATGTCATCGGCTTCACGCCGCCGCTCATCATCACCGAGGCTCAATTGCGCGCGGCCACATACACATTGGGCGAACGGCTCGCATGAAACTCTCGGAGATGAAACAGGCGTTGGCCGATGGCGATATTCAACTCACCAAATCGCTCGGGCAGAATTTCCTGCATGATGGCAACCAGCTTCGCCGCATCGTGGACGCCGCCGAGCTTTCGACTGCGGACAAAGTTTTTGAGATTGGCCCCGGACTCGGCCCGCTCACCGAGTTGCTCATGGCGCAGGCGGGCGAGGTGTTCGCCATCGAGAAAGATCTCCGCCTCGTCGAGTTTCTCAAGAAGCGATTTGCGCCAGCGGATAAACTGAAGTTGCTGCACGATGATGCGCTGGACTTCATCAAGCGCGAAGGGCGCGATTGGTCGGCGTGGAAACTCGTCGCCAATCTCCCCTACTCCGTCGCCTCTCCCATCATCGTTGAACTGGCGATGGCGAAGGGCTGTCCCGAGCGCCTCGTCGTCACGCTCCAGCTCGAAGTCGTGCAGCGCCTCGTCGCCCGAGCCGACTCCGATCACTACGGCCTGCTCACGCTGCTTGTCCAACTTCACTATGAGCCGCACGGCTGGTTCAAGATTCCATCCAATTGCTTTCATCCGGCACCGGATGTGGACTCCGGTTGCGTCACGCTCATCCGCCGCGCGCAGCCGCTCCTGGACACCGCACAGGGTGCAACCTTCACCCGGATTGTGAAACGCGGCTTCTCGCAACGCCGCAAGATGATGTTCAAATTACTCAAGCAGGACTGGCCCGAGGCGAAGTTGAGCCATGCTTTCAGCGAACTTCAACTCGACACGCAGGTTCGCGCCGAGAAACTTTCCCTCGAACAATTCGTCGCCCTCACCCAGCTCCTTCACCTTGGTGACGACCTCTTTGACATCGTCAACGAACACGACGAAGTGATCGGCCAGCGACCGCGACGCGAGGTTCACGCACTCGCTCTGCTGCACCGCGCTGCGCACATTCTTGTTTTCAATTACGCCGGCGAAATCTTTCTGCAGAAACGCTCGATGACAAAAGACAATCATCCCGGCGTGTGGGACGCCTCGTGCAGCGGCCACGTGGATGCAGGTGAAGATTATCTCACCGCCGCCCGACGTGAATTGGGTGAGGAGATTGGATTGCACAATCCCGGGCAGCTCGAACCCCTCTTCAAACTCACGCCCTGCGAAGACACAGGCCAGGAGTTTATCCAGATTTTCCGCACGCAGGCCGAGGGGCCGTTCACGCTACATCCCGAGGAGATCGACGACGGGAAATGGATTGCGCCCACCGCACTCGACCGCTGGATGGCCGAGCATCCGCACGAATTCAGTCCGTCATTCCGCCTCAACTGGCGGAACTTCCGCACGCAGGGCGGTTGATTCAGACCCGGCGCACCACGCCGTCGGCGCCCAACTCCGCCACGAAATTGCAAGTGTCGCGACGCAGGCAAAAGGCCACGTCATCGCGCAGCAACGGGTCGGCGAGCAAGCGCCGTCCATTCCGTGCCGACTGCATTGCCGCCAATAAATCGCCTGCCGCTGCGCGATAAAGTTGCCGCGCCACCGCAGCGGAATCGGTCACGTGCGCACCGGCAAACGCGTCCCACAGAGCATCGGCCACGGCGCCCGCAGCGAGAATATCTTCGTAGGCCGCTTCATCGAATGTGCCGCCACAAACAAGGAACAGTTCCGTCGGACGCGCTTTGGCAAGAGCATCCACCGTCGCGCGAAGGTTGAGAAAACCGGCCACCAACACACGTTGCGATTGAGCACAGGCACGCAGGGCGCGGGTGCCGTTGGTGGTGGTCGTGATGATGGTTTTTTGCGCAACGACATCCGCCGTGAATTCGCGCGGTGAGTTGCCGAGATCAAAATCGACGCTGCCACTTTGTGCGGCGGTGATCCGCAGACCGTGACGCTCACCAGCCAATAGTGCGCCCGGACGACGGGACTTTTCTTCAAGCGCCTCTTCGATGGAAATGACGGGGACGATGCCAGACGCGCCGTTGTCGAGCGCGGTGATCATACTCGTCGTGGCGCGCAGAATATCGAAGACCACGCAGACCGATTGCGAGAGATCACGCGCCGCAAGCGCGTCGAAATCCGCAGGCGTGAATGTGGCGCCAAGAACTGCGGACATGCTTATTCTGCCGCGATTACAATCGTGTGCGTCACCGGCACAAAGGCGGTCTTGATGGCGGCGGCGAGCGGGGCGCGTTCGGCCTCGGATTTTGCGGCCACGCCCGCCATATCAGCCTTCGCTTCTGGGCTGCGGAAGAGTTGCTTGATCTGCTTCGTCTCGTATTGCTGCTTGGCGATGACGGCAGCGTCCACCTTGTTGAAGGCTTCGCTGAACGGGTTCACCGCAAATTCATCTGCGAGGTTCACGCCCTTGGCGAGTTGCTCGGCCGTGTAAGACTTCGAAGCAACGCCCCAAGTGACTTTGTAGCTCTTGGCCGTGCCGCCTTTGGCGACAAGCGTAAGGCGGTTCAGTTCCTGATTGAATGGAATGAGCGTCATCGCAGAGCGGATGTTGTTGTCTTTGGTGACATCGCCCGTGGCGCAAAAAGGATAACGGCTGCTCGTGATTTTGATTTCACCGGCTTTGCTGGAAACGACCTCGTGACCTTTGGATGCGGTCGCTTTGTCGGTTTTCAAATCCACCACGTACGTACCGATCTCGCCATCGAGGCCGAACGACTTCAGGAAGGCTGCGCCCATCACGAAGCTGCCTGCCCAGCCGGGGTGCACGCCGTCGCCACCGGCGATGTTGTAATTGGTGGCGTACTTCTGGCGTCCGTCGAAGCCAGCCTTGAGCATCGGCCAGAAAAGATCCGCGAAGCCGGCCTTCTCCTGCGTGGCGATCTCGATGCCGATGTTGCGCAGTTCGCCGAGGTTGAGGTTCTTCGCCTCCACACCGGCGGCGTCCCAGCCGGGGTTGTTCTTCGTGCCGACACAACCGGGCGAGCCTTGGATGATGCGCACGCCATTGGCCTTGAAACCCTGCACGATGGCGGTGGAATATTTGCGATAACGATCGCCGATGCTCGCTTCGTACGGACGATAGCCGTGATCGTTCATGCCGTAGCAAGTCGTGGCGATGGTCGGCTTGAAGCGGATGCAATCATTCGTCATGCGACTGAGAAAGCCCGGCGCCGTCTCGCCGCCCCAGCCGTATTGACGCGCGGTGATTTCCAATTCCGGAACGCAGACGGTCAGGTAGGTTTCCATCACGCGCGAGTACATCTTTTGCTCGGTGATGGAGTCGCCGATGATGGCGAGGCGATCGCCCTTCTTCAACTGCAAGCCCGCTGGCTGCGGCGCTTTAACTGGCTTGAATTTCTCGAAGTACGGCGAGGCCGGCTTGGGTTCGAGGGTTTGGGCGATTGCAGTCGCTGCGATGAGGATGGATGCAAAGATGAATTGAGTGCGCATAGGATTAATGGCGCGCGGATAATTTGTTGTTTCAATCGTTTCGTCAAGACGCAGAAAGGAGAAACGGCACCATCGACTCCTGCTACCGGGTGCGCATGTAATGAAAAAGATATTGCTGCGCGTATCCGGCATGGGGGCCGAAGTGCTTCCGCGCAAATCGGGAGAGCCGCTGCGCGGTGGGTTTGCGGCGTGGAAAATAAAGTTCGCGCAGTGCGCGCATCACCCACACGTCCACCGGAAACGCCTCTGGGAAACCGTAGCCGAACAACAACACGCAGTCGGCCACCTTCGGCCCGACGCCGGGCAGTCGCATGAGTTCTGCGCGCGCGACGGCGTAGGACATTGTTTTGATCGCCGCCAAATCCACTTCGCCACCGGCCACCATGCGCGCACTTTGCAAAAGGTACGGCGCGCGGTAGCCCAGTTTGCAATCGCGCAGCGGCGCGACGCCCGCATCTACGATATGTGCAGCCGACGGAAATACGAATGCGGGCGACGCACCCGGCAAGACCGGCACGCGTTCGCCCAGCCGTTCGGCGAGCGCGTGGTTGATCTGCGCAATCTGCACAATCTGTTTGTTGGATGAACTGATGAAGCCGGCGAGGCATTCCCACAACGGCTGTCGCAGCAGTCGCAAGCCGCGACAGGATTGCACGGCGGCGCGCATCGGTGCGTCGTCGGGAAATGTTGCGAGCACGGCGGCGATGTCCACGTCCAGTTGCAGGTAATCGCGCAGCCACGACCAGTCGCTCGTGGGTACGGCGGTTTCTGCGTGGAGATATTTTCCATCCTGTCGCAAGCGAACCCAGCGCGCGCCGATGACGCCTTCCCACACCCCATCGCGTTTGCGCCAGCGAAAGGCTTGGCCGCAACCAAGCGTGGCGGCGAGATCGTAATCGCGAATGGAAAACGAAATCGCGGATGCGGCGGAGTGCGGCGGCATCGGGCGCCTCAGTAAGTGATGATGGAGCGCACAGGAAGTCCCGGGAGTTTTGCGCGCCCCTGAAGAAAACCCAGCTCGATGAGAAAACCCACTTCAACAATATGTGCGGCCATCTTTGTGAGCAGCGTCGTGGCCGCCGCCGCCGTTCCGCCGGTGGCAAGCAAATCGTCGAGCAGCAACACGCGCGCGCCCGGTCGCACGGCATCGGCATGGATGGCCATGGTGGCCTCGCCATATTCAAGCGTGTAACTCTCCTCAATCGTCGTGAAGGGCAGCTTGCCTTTTTTGCGGATGGGGATAAAGGCGGCCCCAAGTTTCTGGGCGGCGGCGGCGGCGAAAATGAACCCGCGCGCGTCGATGCCACAGACCGCGTCGATACCACTATTGGCATGCGGCCCGATGAGTAAATCCACCGCACCTGCAAAGAGTCGGGCGTCGCCCAGCACCGGAGTGATGTCCTTGAATTGAATTCCCGGCTTGGGGAAATCAGGCACGTTGCGGATGGCGGATTCAAGAATGGCAGCCGTGACAGCGCCGTTCATCATACGGCGATTTTCTCGAGCTTGATAATAGCGCGACGCAAACGTGAGAGTGCCATGTTCTGAATTTGGCGAACCCGTTCGCGAGTGACTTTGAATTTGGTGCCGACTTCTTCAAGTGTGCGTTCATCTTCGCCGTCGAGTCCGTATCGGAAGTTGAGGATTTCAGCCTCGCGTTCGGGCAGGTGCTTAATCATGTCGCGCAACATCGCCTTGATGGTTTTTTCCTCCAGATGCACATAAGGAGAAACTGCGTTGACATCCGGAATGTTGTCGCCGAACAAATCGGAGTCATCGGTATCGCCAACTGGGGCATCGAGTGACGCTGGGCGAATCTGAGCTTCGCGCATGCGGCAAACTTTTTTGACGCTCGTGTGGAGTTCCTCGGCCAACTCCTCGTTGCTTGGTTCGCGACCAAAGTCTTCGATGAAATGGTGGATCACCCGCTGCATGCGGTTGATTTTGTCCACGAGATGGACTGGCAACCGGATGGTTTTTGATTGATTGGCGAGGCCGCGACGGATGCGTTGCTTGATCCACCACGCAGCATAAGTGGACAGTTTGCCTCCTTTATTGGGATCGAATCGTTTGACGGCCTTCATCAAGCCGATGTTGCCTTCCTCGATCATGTCTTCGAGGGACAATCCGAGGCCTTCGTAGTCGCGCGCAATTTTGACCACGAGACGCAAATTGCAATTGACCATTCTCTCCTCAGCGGCGCGATCGCCTTTCTTGATGAGTCCCGCCAGCACGATCTCTTCTGCTGGAGTGAGCAGCTTGTGCATGGCGATCTCGCGAAGGTAAATTTGGATGGCCGATTCGCTGACGTGCGATTGCACTTCTCTCGGCTCAACATTTTTGTCCGTCTTTTGAATGGCAGCCGTGCCATTGGCGGATGCTTTGTTGGCAGCCTTTTGGGGAGCGAGCGGCTTGCGTTTGGTTGCGGATTGTTTAGCCATAATGATACCCGTCAGAGTTCCAAGACTTTTTCGAATCGAGTCAGATTTCTCGGCGTGCCGTTGACGACAACCAAATCATCCTCAAGCCGAACACCGCCCAAACCCGGATAATATAATCCCGGTTCGATCGTGACCACCTGGCCACTCACAAAACGTGAATCTGACAGCGCGGTGATTCGCGGTGCTTCGTGAATCTCCAAACCCAATCCATGACCAGTGCCGTGAAAAAATCCTTCCATGTGGCCTTTGCGACGGCGGGTCTTGAATCCATTTTCATCGAACGTTTGCTGCACAGCCTGATGAACGGCCTTCATCTCGCCATTCACCCGAACAAGCTTGGTGGCCTCGCACTGTGCTTTGGCGACCGTGGCGTAAATCCGGCGAATGCCATCACTGGCACGGCCTTTGACCACGGTGCGAGTGATGTCGCCGAAGTAACCGGTCTTTCGTGAGCGCGGAAAAATATCGAGGATGATGGGTTGATGGGCGCGCAACGGGCCGTGTCCGCGTTCATGTGGATCGCAGGATTGACTACCGCAAGCGACGATTGGGCTTCCTGCAAAACCGCCTGCCTCATAAATCGCGCTGGAGATGATCGCCTGCAACGATTCGGATGTGAGGTTCTGATTGCGATAGACCAGACGACCGTCCCTGCCGATCTTCGATCGCTTCAACACTTGGATGGCCTCGGACATCCCGACTTCGGCCATGATGACGGCAGCGCTGATTTTCTTGATCTCCTCGGGTGTCTTAAATTCGCGTTCCGGAAAACAATTCCCTTTCAAGACTTTGATTTTGACGCCCACTTTCGAAAGCTCGTTCGCGTACCCGATTGGAAAACTTGCTGGAACGGACACCGATCGGATCTGTTGCTCCTTCAAAATCTCGCGCACCACCAGCGGAAGTGAAACTTCACTCGCACCGCGCGCTCGAATCTTTTGAGAATACTTGGCGAGAGAAAGCACACGGCAATGTGGCGCCTCATGGCGCGCGCGATCTATTTCCAAATCGCTCATGACGACTATCGAACGGCCGCGCAGTCGCAGGTAGATGAACGGGTCGGGCACATTCATCCCGACGGGATAAAGAATATCCGCCTCACGCTCACTGTCGGCGATGATGAGGATGTTCTCGGGGTGCACGGAGTGCGAAATTAAGTTGCGAGAATGGATTTGCAAGCAGGATTACTTAGCCACCGAAGCTGCGATCGCCGGCATCGCCGAGTCCGGGCACGATGTATCCTCGATGATCGAGTTTCCGATCGATTGCTGCGATGACGATCTGCGACTGCGGAAAACCCGATTGAAGTGCGCGCACGCCAGCGGGCGTCCCCAAAATGTGAACGAATGAAACTTCGCGCGCGCCGCGTTGATGGAGTAATTGTGCGGCGGCAAGAACGGTTCCGCCTGTTGCCAACATCGGATCGAACACAAAAATATCGTATCGGCCAAGTCGTGGCGGCAATTTGTCCATGTACAATTCCGGCTGAAGATTGGATTCGTTGCGCCGGACCCCGATGCAGCCGATCACGGCATCGGGACAAAGCTGCAGAGCCCCATCGGCCATCGGCAAACCAGCGCGCAGAATAGGGACCAGTAGGATCGGATGGCGCAGGCGAACTCCGTCGGCGCGCGCTAGTGGAGTGGAGACCTTGCAGGAATCGACCTGAAGTTTCGCAGAGGCTTCAACGAACAACAACGCGCCAATTTCATTGAGCAGGCGGCGGAATTCGGCGACGCCCGTTCTTTTTTCGCGCAGTCGAGCGAGCTTTTCTTGAACGAGTGGATGCTGACTAACTTGTGCCGGTTTCAATACGTGAACATCGTTGGAAGGAAATACATCCGACCGGGTTTCAGCGAGGGGGCATCCATTCCGATGTCGATTTTCACCTTCGCGTGTTCTGCTTTGCCGAGGAGTTTGAAAAAGTTTCCGAAGGTGAATGGCTGTTCGTAGCGAACAATGGTTGGAGAGCCGGTGATTCCAGCTATGCGTTTGGCTTCGGCGATGGCCACGTCGAAATCGCCCAGTTTATCGACGAAGCCAAGGTTGTACGCCTGTGTTCCGGTCAAAATGCGACCGTCGGCAAAACTGGCCCACTCTTTATCCAGCTTACGGCCGGTCGCGCCATTCAATTTGTCGGCAGATGCACGGCCTGTCTCAACGATTTTCTTGAACCGGCCGTATGATTCCAAGATCAGTTGCTGAGCCATCGCTGCTTCTTCGGGCAAAATTTCCTCGGGTAATTTACTTCCGCTGAGCATGTCCTTAAATTTCCCACTCTTATAGACGACCGGACGCACGCCGACTTTGTCAAACAAGCCACGATAGTTGTATCCTGACATGATCACGCCGATGCTGCCGGTGATGGTGAGTTCGTGTGCGACGATGTAACGGCACGGTGCAGCCACGTAGTATCCACCCGACGCCGCGAGACTGGCCATGGAACAGATCACTGGCTTTTTATGATCGCGCTGAAAGTCAGCAATCAACTTGTTGATCTCATCGGAGGCGAGCACTTCGCCGCCGGGTGAATCGACGCGCAAAATAACGGCCTTCACATTTTCATCTCTGGCGGCCAATTCCAATTGTTCTTTGATTCTCTGCACGATGTCGTTGGATTCGCCCATCAACGAGACTCCAATAATCATCCCTTCCAATGGCACGACGGCAATTTTGTCATCCACAGTTCCACTTTTGTGGACGATTTCCATGTACGCAGACGGATTTGTGTTCAAGTCGGCTGCGCTGATGAGGAGTCCGACAAGCATCACAAACCCAACGGCAAACAACAAAAGAGAACCGATCCCCACAGCAGTCCAGACACACCAAGAGCGGGATTTCCGCTGCGGGGCAGTTGGGGATTGCAATGGAATTTGAGGGGGTTGATTTGAGGCGTCCATACGGCGAAAATAGGCGAGTTACTTTGGCTCGGCAAGAGCGTTCGGGAAGAAATGCGGCTTGACGAGAATTTGCCCTCCGGTACGGTGTGTGTAGAAAGGTTAATTGCTGGGTCGTCAGCTGTGAAGTCGGAATCCGTTCCGACTTTTTTATTCCCCAAATGGGGCATGACGACGCGGCGCGATGTATGAATGCCGAGTTTTTGGCCGTGCTCGAGTACTGGGAAAAGGAAAAGGGCATTTCCCGTGAGACCCTCATCGCAGCCGTCAATGAAGCCTTGATCACTGCGGCCAAGAAGGCCGTCGGTGCTGCGCGCGAACTTCGTTGCGAAATCAACCCGAAATCTGGCGAGATCAAGGCATTTGCCAAGCTCATCGTCGTCGATATTGTTCAATCCAAACACGACGAGATTTCCCGTTTTGACGCTCGGCGGATCAAGGACGACGCCAACCTCGGTGACGAAATCGAGATTGAAGTCACGCCCACAGGCTTCGGCCGAGTTGCGGCACAATTTGCAAAGCAGGCATTGATGATGCAAGTGCGTCGCGCCGAGAAGAACCTCATCTACACCGAATTCAAAGATCGCACGGGCGACATTGTCAGCGGCATCGTCCGTCGATTTGAACGATCCGATGTGATCGTCGACCTCGGCCGATACGAAGCCATCATGCCCAACCGCGAGCGCGTTCCGATTGAGGAATACACACTCGGCGAACGAATCCGCTGCTTCGTCAAAGCCGTCGAAGAAACCGTTCGCGGCCCCGAAATCATTCTTTCCCGTTCCGACCCCCAGTTTGTCATCCGACTATTTCAGCTCGAGGTTTCTGAAATCGGCGATGGAACTGTCGAGATCAAAGGCATCGCGCGTGAACCGGGTTTCCGGACCAAGCTCGCTGTTCATTCCCGCGATCCTCGTGTTGATCCCGTCGGCGCCTGTGTCGGACTGCGCGGTCAGCGGGTGAAAAATATCGTTCGCGAATTGAACAACGAAAAAGTGGACATCATCCGATGGGATGCAGACATCCGTGTGCTTATCACCAACGCGCTTGCTCCAGCGAGAATCAAAAGCATCAGCGTCGATGAAGCGAAAAAACAAGCCCGTGTGCTCGTCAACGAAGATCAACTTTCACTGACCATCGGCAAGCGCGGCCAAAACGCACGGCTCACTTCCCGGATCACGGGATGGCAGATTGACATCGATGCCGAAGCCGCGCCCATCGCCAATTTCGACCAGAAAGTCACGCAGGTTGTCGATGGATTCGCAAAAATCACTGGCATCAGCCACGAACACGCCACGATTCTCGTCAACACCGGCTTCCATTCTTTTGAAGATTTGAAACAAGTTGAATTAGCCGACATCGCGGAAATCCCCGGACTAACCGAAAGTGCCGCAGCGATCATCGATGCCGTCCGAGCCGAAGCCTTGCGCCGTGAAAAAGAAACACAGGAGGCACCCACCACCTGACCGCACCCTTTTCCGACCACCCATGACATCAACTGTCATGGACTGGCAACAGAACAGATACCGAACCAGCAGCGAACCTCATGCCCGTACGAATTTACGATATCGCAAAGAAGCTTGGCCTCGACAACAAAACTGTCATCGCCAAAGCACAAGAACTCGGCATCAAGAATGCCAAAGTGGCCTCCAGTTCGTTGGACAAAATCACTGCTGGATATCTCGAGGAAAAACTGGGTGGCGCTGCGACGCCAAAGGTCGAGCCAGCGCCGATTGTCCAAGCACCCGTCCTCATCATCGCCCCAGAACCGCCCCCACCCGCCACGATTGCACCATCTGAGCCGCCCGCAGCACTCGATCCCGAACCCACGCCAGAGCCTATAATCGAAGCGGCAGTCACTGAGGTAAAATCTGAACCTCCGGCTCCCGCAGTTCCTGCTGCTCCGCCCGCGCCGCGCATCGGCGAGAAGATTGGATTTATCCAGCTTCCGACTCGCTTGCCAAGACCTGGCGATCGACGCGATGTAAAACCGGCCGACACACGACCAGTCCGGCCAGCCACCGATTCACGATTTCCCGCACAACGCAATCAGCCGTTCACCCCGCCATCTCGGGGTCCAGCGCCAGGTCCCCGTGCCCCCACTTATGCCGTCGCTGCAAATGCGGTGGTCATCACTCTCAAACCGCCGATCATCGTGCGAGAACTGGCGGAGAAGTTAAATCGGAAACCCTTTCAAGTCATCGCCGACTTGATGGAGTTGGGGATATTCGCCAACGTCAATCAAGCGATCGACGAAGTGACAGCGCAAAAACTTTGCGCCAAACGGGGTTTCAAATTCGAAGCCAAGAAACGCATCAAAGGTCCCGGTCAAACGGCGCCCGAACCAGCACCCGAAGTCAAAGTCGTAGCCGATCGGCCCGAAGATCTGGTCATGCGCCCGCCGGTGGTCACCATCATGGGACATGTCGACCACGGCAAAACCTCGTTGCTGGATGTGATTCGCAAGGCGGACGTCGCTGCGGGTGAAGCCGGTGGCATCACACAGCACATTGGTGCGTACACCATTTCATTCCCCCATCCTGAACGGAAAAAAGAATTTCAGCAGATCACGTTTCTCGATACTCCCGGACACGCTGCCTTCAGCGCGATGCGCGCGCGCGGCGCGAATGTCACTGACATCGTCGTGCTGGTCGTCGCGGCAAACGATGGCGTGATGCCGCAGACCATCGAGGCGCTCAATCACGCCGTGGCTGCCAAAGCGCAAATCATGGTTGCCGTCAACAAATGCGACCACCCCAATGCAAACCCACTTCGCGTCCGGCAGCAATTGCAAGATCACGATCTGCAATGCGAAGAATGGGGCGGCAAGACGATATTTGTCGATTGCTCCGCGATCACCAAGAAGGGCGTGGACAAACTATTGGAGTCCATCTTGCTTCAAGCCGAAGTCATGGAACTCAAGGCCAATCCCAAAGCGCTTGCCACCGGCAACGTGATTGAGTCTGGCCTTGAACCCGGTGGTCCGACGGCCACGGTTCTAGTTCGGCGCGGCACGTTGAAGACGGGCGATGTGATTCTCTGCGACGAGCATTATGGAAAAGTCCGCGCGTTGATCAACGAAGGCGGCGATCGTTTGAAAGAAGCTGGCCCTTCAGTTGCCGCGCGCGTATTGGGCTTGAACGGGGTACCCGCAGCGGGACTCATGTTCCGTGTTTTGGAAGATGAAACCGAAGCCCGCACGGAAGCCGAAGAGCGCCGCGCCGAGGCACGATTGCAGCATCTCGAAGAACGTGGCCCGACCGTGACTCTCGAAAATCTTTTCGCCACCATCGAGGCCGAAACTTCCAAGACACTCAAGCTGATCGTCAAGGCCGACACTCAAGGTTCTGTCGAGGCGATTGTCGAGGCGCTTGGTAAAGTGATTTCTGATAAGGTGACGGTGGAAGTCATCCACAGCGCCGTCGGTACTGTGACCGATTCGGATGCGTTGCTTGCGGCGGCGTCCAAAGCCGTCGTGCTCGGTTTCCACACTCGTGTGGACAAAGGCGTGATTGATACGGCCAAGCACCACGGCGTGCAGATCAAGCAGTACAAGATCATCTACGAATTGGTTGATGAAGTGAAAGCGGCCATGGCCGGCTTGCTCGACCCCATTCTCAAGGAATCCACGATCGGCGCGGCAGAAGTGCGCGATCTGTTCCCGTTGTCCAAAGGAGGCGTTGTGGCGGGTTGTGTGGTGGCTTCCGGCCGACTTGTCCGTGGCAAAGTCCGTGTCAAACGCCGGCAGGAAATGATTTTTGAAGGCGACATCCTTTCACTGCGACGATTCAAAGAGGACGTCGATGTGGTTCGAACCGGCATGGATTGCGGCATTCGCCTTTCAGGGTTTGACGCCTTTCAGACGGGCGACTTAATCGAATCCTTCTCGGTGGAAAAGATCGCGCAGCAACTTTAAGAGGCACCATGTCCTCCCGCCGTAAACAACAGGTGCGGGAACTCCTCAAGCGTAACTTGAGCGAGATTCTCCGTCGCGAAGTCCCCACAGAAACGACAGGCGTTTTGACTGTGAACGATGTTGGGATGGCCGAAGATCTGCATTCGTGCACCGTCTTCATCGGCGTATTTGGCAACAAGCAACAACGACTGGCCGCCGAACAATTCCTGAAAGACAAGCGCGGCTATCTGCAAATGCTCCTGGCCAAAAACGTGGAACTTCGTTACACGCCCGTCATCCGCTTCATTGTCGACGACTCGATCGAGCGCGGCAATCGCGTCATCGAACTTCTGAACGAACTCAAAATCGCCGATGAAGAAAACCCCGAAGGCCATTGAAAAGATTTTGGCGGCCATCGCTGGGAGCAAGACACTCTGCGTGACCGGCCACATTCGTCCCGATGGCGATTGTATCGGATCACAACTCGCCCTCGCCTTGGCCATCCGCGAGCATGGCAAAGATGTGGTTTGCTGGAATCAAGACCCCGTCCCCGATAAACTCCGCTTTCTCGATCGCACCGGCATCCTTTGCACGCCGGAAAAAGGCAGGTCGTTCGACTGCGTGATCGCCATCGACGCCGCATCGTATGAGCGGCTCGGCACCGTTTGCGAATTCATCCAGGATCGAAAGCTGCTCATCAACATTGATCATCACACCAGCAACACCCGGTTTGGCGATTTGAATTGGATCTCATCGCGCCAACCCTCCAGCGGCGAACTGGCCTTTCGGCTCATCAAGGAAGCTCGCTGGCCCATCACTCCCAAAATCGCCAATTGCCTCTTCACGGCGATCTCAACGGACACGGGTTCGTTCCAATATCCTACCACCCTACCATCGACGTATCATACGGCTGCCGAGCTGGTGCATCACGGCGCTGATTTATCAACCGTCTGCCGCGAGGTGTATCAATCCCATCCCCTCTCCCGAGTCCGCCTCCAGCAACACCTTTACAACCATTTCAAACTCACACAGTCCAACCGCATCGCCTACTGCTGGCTGCGCATGCGCGATTACAATCGTGCCGGTGCCCACCCCAACGAATCAGAAGGATTGATTGATTACATTCGCGACATCGAACCCGTCGTTGTCGCCTGCATTTTTGAAGAGGTCGCGCCCAATCAAATCCGAATCAGCCTGCGCTCAAAAGATCACTCCGTGAATGTCAGCGACATCGCGCTCCAATTCGGCGGTGGCGGACACAAAGCCGCAGCCGGCGCACGAATCGAAGGGTCGCCCAATGAAATACAGCGCAAGGTGCTCAAAGCCATCCGAGCTGCTTTGAAATAATCGCAACGCCACATGATGCAAGATTACCTCGAACTCGATGGCGCTTTACTGGTGGACAAACCGGCAGGCCCAACCTCGCACGACATCGTTGACCTCGTGCGCGACCAGCTTTGCGTCAAAAAAGTCGGCCATTGCGGCACACTCGATCCCGCTGCAACCGGCCTGCTGATTCTCGTGCTTGGCCGTGCCACACGTCTCTCCGAAAAACTGATGTCCGACAACAAGACCTACGAAGGCGTCATCGAATTTGGCATTGCCACCGACAGTCACGATGCCGATGGCAAACCCACCGAACACCATGCCGTGCCGCCACTAGATCTTTCTGCGCTCAACCAATACTCCTCCGAGTTTGTCGGGGACCTCATGCAGGAACCACCCATGATTTCCGCAGTGAAACAAGGCGGTGTTCCTCTATACAAACTCGCTCGCAAAGGTAAAGAGGTGGAGCGCAAAAGCCGGCTCATCCACATTTTTGAATTTCAATTTTCCCGTTACGACGAGCCCATGGCCTTCTTCCGCGTGTCATGCACAAAGGGAACTTATGTGCGAAGCCTTGCTCACGACATGGGAAAGAAAATCGGCTGCGGCGCGCATCTCAACCGTCTGCGCCGAACTCGCTCCGGTAAGTTCGATGTTTCCAACGCCGTCGAATTGGAAGCCATCCCCCATCTGAGCATCGATGAGATCAAGTCCCGCGTCATCCCTTTTGGACAGCTCGTAGCAATGATCCAGCAACCATGACGATCTTCGATCAGCCCGAATTCTTGGCCGGAAATCTCTGCGCCGGAATCGGTCTCTTTGATGGCGTTCATCTCGGTCATCAAGCCGTGTTACTTCGCGTGATCGACGAGGCCGCAAAAAACTCCGCCCGATCGATGGCGATCACATTCGACGTTCACCCAAATCAAATCGTTGCGCCCAGCCATACTCCGCCCTTCATTCAATCCCTCGATCAACGTCTCAAATCCATTGAACGATTGGGATTCGAAGTTGCGTTGGTGCTGCGCTTCGATAAAGCGCTTAGTCAGCTTTCACCCACAGAATTCGTGCAGAAAATCCTGCAGGCTTCTGGCCGGATCACCCGCGTCTGCATCGGCGCCGACTTTTTCTTTGGCCACCGTCGACAGGGCAATGCCGACTTGCTGACGGAACTGGGCGCGAAGAGCGGTTTCGAAGTCTGTCGCTTGCCGCCGGTGATGATTGATGGGCAAGCGGTGAGCAGCACAAGAATTCGTGAGGCCGTGCAACAGGGTGATTTCATTGCGGCCTCCAAATTGTTGGGACGAGCTTACACGCTTGCAGGCAAAGTCTGTCGTGGAGAAGGACGCGGCCGCACGATAGATGTCCCCACTGCGAATCTGGATGTCGTTGGTTTGGCCAAACCGCCCAATGGAGTTTATTCGGCGAGAACGTGGGTGGGTGGCCGGCAGTTCGCTGTTGCAGTGAACATCGGAACCCGGCCGACATTTGGCGCGCAATTGAAAGCGACAGTGGAGGCGCACCTGATCGGCTACGATGGTGATTTGTACGGCGCCACACTTGAATTGGAATTGATCGGCCTACTCCGCAAGGAATGTAAGTTTGCCACAGTGGAGGCGCTCCGAAGCCAGATTGCGAAGGACATCGAATCGGCGCGGCACGTGATCTCGTAATCGGAAGAAGGGTTGCGAGTATTGACGGCTTCCCAAACGGCGGCGATGCCTGTAGAGAGCGCGCATTGAGACTTCAATGAACAAGGACGAAATCAAAGCACTGGACGAATCGATTCAGGAACAATCGCGATTCATCGCGCCGCTCACGAACGAAATCCACAAGGTCATCATCGGACAGTCGTATCTCATCGAGCGGCTGATCATCGGCCTGCTGGCCAATGGCCACGTGTTGATCGAGGGCGTGCCTGGCCTCGCCAAAACGCTCGCGGTCAAAACACTCGCGGCGACTTTACAGGTCAAATTCTCGCGCCTGCAATTCACGCCGGACATGTTGCCGGCGGACATCATCGGCACGCAGATTTACAACCCGCAATCCGGCGCCTTCGCGACACGCAAAGGGCCGATCTTTGCCAACATTGTCCTCGCCGATGAAATCAATCGTGCGCCGGCCAAAGTCCAAAGTGCGCTCTTGGAGGCCATGCAGGAAAAACAAGTTACCATCGGCGACCACTCGCATCCGCTGGAAGAACCGTTTCTCGTGCTGGCCACGGAAAATCCGATCGAACAGGAGGGAACCTACACGTTGCCCGAAGCGCAGGTCGACCGATTCATGTTGAAGCTCAAGATTGGTTATCCGAACCGGACTGAGGAACGACAGATTCTCGACGCCATGGCGCGCACGGGCGCCCTGCCCCAAGCCAGCCCCATTATTGATTCCAAACAGATCCTCGCCGCACGCGAATCGATCAACCGCATCCACCTCGATGACCTGCTCAAAGAATACATCGTCGATCTTGTTTGCGCCACTCGCGAGCCGGAGAAATACCGGCTGCCGCTCAAAGGACTGATCCAACTGGGCGCATCGCCACGAGCAACCATTTACTTGGCGCTCGCCTCGAAGGCACATGCCTTTTTGAGAGGGCGCGGTTACGTGACGCCACACGACATCAAGAGCATCGCGATGGATGTGCTCCGCCACAGAGTCAGCATCACCTACGAAGCCGAGGCGGAAGAAAAAAACAGCGAGACGATCGTCCAGACGATCCTCGACAAACTGCCCGTGCCATAAAGTGCGCCGGCTATGATCGCGCCCGAGTTACTGCGAAAGATCCGGCAGATTGAGATCCGCACTCGACGGCTCGTCAGCGATTCGCTTTCTGGCCAGTACCACAGCGTCTTCAAAGGGCGCGGGATGAATTTCGACGAGGTGCGCGAATATCATCCTGGCGATGATATCCGCTTCATCGACTGGAACGTGACCGCGCGCATGAACCAGCCGTTCATCAAAAAGTTCATCGAAGAACGTGAACTCACCGTGATGCTGTTGGTGGATCTGAGCGCTTCTGGCCGGTTTGGTTCCCGACAACAATCCAAACGCGAATTAGCCGCCGAAGTTGCCTCCGTGCTCGCCTATTCAGCCATCAACAACCAGGACAAAGTCGGCCTCATTCTGTTCACCGAGACGGTTGAGAAATACATTCCGCCAGGAAAAGGCAACCGGCATGTCCTGCGCGTCGTTCGCGACATTCTTTGCCATCGACCTCGCGACAAAGGAACGCGCCTGGAGTCAGCCCTCGAATTTCTATCACGGATCAGTTTGCGCAAAGGCATCGTGATTCTTATTTCCGATTTCCTTGGGCCAATCCACCTCACCGCCCTGCGCCGAGCCAATCGCAGACACGACGTCGTCGCCGTGCAAATCCAAGACCGGTACGAACAACAACTCCCCAGCCTCGGACGATTGCTGCTCGAAGATGCCGAGACAAGCGAAGTCGTTGAGATAGACACAAGCCGCGAGCAAGTGCGCCAGCGATTCGCCGCTGCGCAAACGGGATTCGATGCGCAGCTCGAACAACAATTCAATGGACTGGGAATCGACCGCATCCAGATTCAGACCGATGAATCTTACATTGCAGCTTTGGCGCGCTTTTTCGTCAAACGTGAAAAGCGGAGATTGCGGCGATGAACGCAGCACCAGCCACTCATTCGACGAATGACATTCGCCCGGCGAAAACGATTGTCGAAATTCCCGGCTCGGCTTCTGTCCTCATTTGGGCCGCGATCGCTGCAGCCGTTTTCATGGCCGCCTTTGCTGCGCACTTGCGATACAGACGACGCAGCGCTGATGTCTCCGTGAGACGCCCGCCCCATGTCATCGCACGCGAACAATTGAATCGCGCTCTGCAACTCACAGGTGACCCGCGGCTCTTTTTCATCGCCGTGTCCGACATCATGCGCCGTTATTTTGAGGGTTGCCTCCGCCTATCGGCCACAGAACAAACGACCGAGGAGTTTCTTAAAAGTCTGGAAACATCGCCTTGGATGAAGCCCGCGCAGAAAACCACCTTGAACGGATTTCTGCTCGTGTGCGATCTGGCCAAGTTTGCCCGTTACGAATCGCATCAGGATGAAATGCTCGCGTTGCACCAAGCTGCTATGAAGTTGGTGGAGGAAACCGAACTTCATTCATTCAGATCGGCTGACACGAATCCCATTTCAGTGCCGACACAAAACCATCCCGCATGAACTTAACCTTTGCGGATCCTTGGTGGCTCGCAGCCTTGCTCATCATTCCATTGGTCGCGTGGTTGCGCGGTCGCCACGGCCAGCCTGCGGCGTTGGTCTATTCATCGGTCGATTTGGCGCGAATGGTCACGCGACGTGTTTGGGCGCGATCGGGCAGAATTTTGATGTTGCTCCGATGGGTTTCAATTTCGCTCGCGATATTGGCCCTTGCGCGGCCTCAATCCACCGAGAGCCGTTCACGAGTGACGGCTTCGGGCATCGACATTGTTCTCTCTGTCGATTTATCTGACAGCATGTCGGCGGAGGATTTTGAACGCGACAGTCAGCCGATCGATCGCCTCAGCATCACCAAGGAAGTCCTGGCCGAATTCATCAAAGCGCGACCCAGCGACCGCATCGGGATGGTTGTCTTTTCCGGCATGGCCTACATCGCCAGCCCGCCGACACTCGACCATGATTTCCTACTGGCAAATGTCCGACGCTTATCCATCGACACCGTTCCGGAAGAAGGTACGGCCATCGGTTCCGGACTTTCAGCCGCGCTCAATCGACTGCGCGACCTCAAGTCGAAAAGCAAAATCGTCATTCTCATGACAGATGGCCAGAATAATTCCGGTCGGATCCCGCCCGTGGCCGCCTCCGAAGCAGCCGAGTCGCTCAAAATAAAAGTGTACACCATCGGCGTCGGCGCGCGCGGCACAGCGCGGATTCCTCGCATGGATCCGTTCGGCCGCAAGATTTACATCCCCGTCAATGTCGACATCGATGAGAACATGCTACGTAAAATCGCCGAACGAACTGGTGGAAAATATTTCCGCGCCGACAGCGCAGACACACTCCGCAACATTTATCGGGAGATCGATCAGCTTGAAAGAACACTCATCGACAGCCGACGGCATCATCGGCACCAAGATGTTTATCATTGGTTCCTCGCTGGGGCGTTGCTGACTTTCACGCTGGAATTGCTGCTGGGGAACACCCTTTGGAGGCGATTGCCATGACGTTCGCCTTTCCAATGGCGCTTTGGTTACTGGCGAGTTTACCGGTGTTGGCCGTGTTCTTTTACTGGTCGTGGCGGCGCAAACAATCGTTGATGCGACTCTTCTCCGATTCGCGATTACTGGCAGATCTGGCTTCGGCAATCTCCGCGCGAAAACAATGGCTGCGAAATCTACTTCTGCTCGCCGCAGTCGCAGGCATTCTAATTTCACTCGCCCAGCCTCAATGGGGACACACTTTTGAGCGGACTCAGCAGCGCTCACTGGATGTCGTGATCGCGATCGACACGTCCAAAAGCATGTCGGCCATTGATCTGAAACCGAATCGGATCGAGCACGCCCGTCTCGCAGCTTTGGAACTTCGCCAGCTTTGCAAAGGCGATCGATTTGCCCTTCTGCCTTTTGCGGGTTCAGCGTTCCTGCAATGCCCGCTGACGACGGATTTGGAAGTGTTCCGGCAAAACATTTCCGAGGTGGCCATTGGATTGATTCCACAAGGCGGCACTTCGCTGGCCACTGCCATCCGAGAATCTTTCACCGCCTTTGTGGAAGTTGAAGATAATCATCGGGTGCTGATCCTGTTTACGGACGGCGAGGATAATGAACCGGGAATAAGCGAAGCCTTGGCGGAGGCGAACCGGCGAGGCGTGCGCATTTTCACTGTGGGTGTCGGAACGACGACCGGCGAGTTGTTGCAACTTCCGGGAGTCGATGGCCAATTGCAATTTCAAAAAGACGCAGCGGGAAACATCATCCGTTCACAGCTCAATGAAGGGCTGTTGCAAGACATCGCATCGAAGACCAAAGGTTTTTATTCGCGGCTTGAAGGGGCGAATTCGATGGAGATGCTCTATAAAAATGGACTCGCGCCACTGCCCAAATCGGGCAACACTGAGGCGATGATCAGGCGCCAACAGGATCGCTTTCAGTGGCCACTGGCTGTGGCCATTCTGTTGCTCGCCGCAGAAGTGCTCGTCCCGACGCGACGCGGTTTGATTCGTAACGGAAACGGGCTGCCACAAGCACTGTGGATTTTGCTGGCGATCCTTTTCCCCATCGCCGCAACTGCGTCGCCGGACACTGCACGCAGCGATTTTCTCAAGGGAGATTTTGACCGTGCACAACGCGAATACGTGCGACTGATGCAAATGGGTAATCCGAGTCCGCAGATGCATTACAACGCAGGAACAGCGGCACTACAACGAGGTGACTGGAGCGAGGCGACTGGGCATTTGACGAATGCGTTGACGGCGTCTGATCTCACCTTGCAACAACGAGCCTATTACAATCTCGGCAACGCAGCCTATCGTTCTGGTGAAAATGCCAAGGGCATTGAAACGCGAGCCGCAGAATGGGAAGGCGCTTTGAAGAATTATCAAGCGGCGATGAAGCTCGACCCCAAAGATGAGGACGCGCAATTCAATCATGAACTCGTGAAACGTCGGTTGGAAGAATTACGAAAGAAACAGCAGCCGAAATCTGAAAAACCCAAAGAGAGCAAACAGCCCAAAGGTGGCGAGGCGGATCCACCGCCGAAAGCCAAAGGCAACAACGATGATTCGCCCAAGAAAAAAGGGAACGGGAAGGAAAAGAATGAGACTCCTGATTCAGGACAGGACAATGAAGATACTCCCGACAAAGGAGGCGAGGACGGCAAGATGTCGCCAACGCAAGCTCGACGGTTGCTTGAATCACAACGAGGCGAGGAGAAATCCCTGATTTTTCGACCTCAAGACAGGCGGCATCAACGCGTGTTGAAGGATTGGTGAAACTTTTCGCGACATGGATTTGTTGGGGAGTGTGTCTCGCAGCCGGCACGCTTTTGGAGGGAGCCACTTTTTCTGGGTCGATCGATCGCCCCACAATCCGGTTTGGCGAAAGTGTGAAGCTCACGTTGCGCTGCGAAGGGTCCAGCCCGCAAACGACGCAGCATACGGAATCGCCGGGCCAGCTCGACCTGATGTTTCTGGTGCGCAGCGATTCATTTTCAATCGTCAACGGAATCAAATTCACTTCCGCGACTTTTATTTATCGAATTGAGCCGCGGCGCGAAGGTGAATTTATCATCCCACCTTTCAAAGTGTTGGTGGACGGAAAACTGATTTTGTCTGAACCGATACGGCTCAAAGTTGTCGGCGCGAACGAGAAAATCCCAAACGATCCGGCCATTGGCATCGATCCGGGGAACACCAGTCAGCTTGAAGTGGAGCTTCCCAAGCAGGAGGTTTATGTGGGCGAACTGTTTCCCATCAGCGTCCGCTTGATGTTTCAGGCCGCGCAGGACGAAACCATCCCGCAGATTCGGACCGAGGGCATTCGCTTCATGTTGATCCGCCCGAGAATCGAACAGAGCGTGCGACAAATTGGCGACCGACTTTTCAAGGTGTTGACGTACCACAACACTGCCGTGGCCAGCAAAACCGGCAAGTTGGAAGTGGTGTTCGAGACGGACCTGACGACGATTGATTTCAGCAACAATGTATTTGGAGCGCGCCGCGAGATCCACCTCATCAGCAAACCCGTTACGCTGAATGTTCTGCCGCTGCCCAAGGAAGGGCAACCCGCAGGATTTACTGGTGCCGTTGGCGATTTTAACATTGCCGTGGCGGCAACGCCCACAAATTCTGCAACCGGCGACCCGTTGACGCTCCGTGTTCAGATCTTTGGACAAGGGACGCTGGACGATGTCCCCGCGCCGTCGATTGTTGAGTGGAAGTCCTTCCGTTCCTATCCCGCCAGTACGAAACTCACTTTCACCGACACAATGCATCGCGTCTCCATCAAGACGTTTGAACAGCCCATCGTGCCGCTGGAAATTTCCATCAAAGAAATTCCAGCCATCCGTTTCGACTTTTTTAACCCGTATAAGAAACAATACGAGATGATCGAGAGCAGCCCGATTGCGCTCACACTCTCGCCAGGTACAGTCCAGAAAAACCTTTCAACGCCAATCAAGAATCCGGAGATCGCACCCGCACCACTCTTCAAACATATCCGGCCAGAAATGGGTTTGTTGGGACAGGCCAGCCCACCCCTTCTGCTTCGTCCGTGGTTCCTATTCTTGCAGGGGTTGCCGTTGTTGGCTTGTATCGGGGCGTGGATTTGGCGTCGGCGAAAAGACTATCTCGATGCCCATCCAGAAATCCTGCGGCGCAATCGCGTGGATCAACTCACGCGCCAAACACTCCGCGGGCTACGCCAATCACACGCCAGCCAATCGACCGATCAATTTTATGGCCGGTCCTATTCTCTGTTGCAGGAAGTCATCGGCGAACGGCTCGGAATCGAGGCTGCAGCCATCTCCGACTCTGTGATCGACGATCTTAAAAATCGTCTTTCGGAATCGGATCTGGCAAGCCTTCGTGAATTGTTTGCCGATTGTTATCGGGCACGATACGGCCATCCGTATCACTTGAATGCCGGGCGCACACTCGTTGCGCTCGAATCTGTCATTCGCGCAATTCGAGCCATCCACCGATGAACCGAATTCTCGTCACACTCTTGTTGGCAATGGCAACTGCGATCACCGCGTTGGCAGACTTCACTGAAGATCAAAGCCGGTTCACCGAAGCGTGCCGCGCCTATGAAAAAGGCGATTACCTGACAGCGACCAGCGGATTTCAAGCGCTGATCGAATCGGGGTCAGGCACAGCTGCGGTGCATTTTAACCTCGCGAACACGCATTTCAAACAGGACAAGCTTGGCTTGGCTGTTCAGCATTATCTTAAGTGCATCGACCTTCATCCGGCCGATCGTGACGCCCGCGCGAATCTCGAATACGTCCGCAGCGTCATTCAACAGGGAACCCCTCCACGGCCGCCAATTCTTGGCCAGTTGTTGAGCACATTCACGCTCAACACGTGGACGATCGCCGCAAGCCTCGCCACTTCCCTTTGGCTCCTGCTGACACTTGCCTGCCAAATCAATCCCACTTTGAAAGAGACCCTTTCAATGATCCGTCCCATCCTCGCATTTCTGGCGGTGCTCCTGCTGGCCACATCAGTCACAGCCCAAATTCAGCGCAACTTGGACAAATCGGCAGTCATCACCGTCAAGACGATCGACGCACGTTTCGGCCCCATTGAAGAATCAGCGATGGCCTTCACATTGCGCGATGGAATCGAGATCGAGGTGCTGAGAGTGCACTTCGGCTGGAGTTTGGTCCGCGAAATTGGACAACGCGAAGGGTGGCTTCCTACTGCTTCGATTCAGCCCATTGGCCGGCAGGCACGCTTACTCACCGCCAGTGAATAAGCCGTTGACTCTCCTCTCATTCTCCCTACTATCCGCGTTCCGCGGATGATTGCATTGCGCACACTCCGGTTGGTGGCACTTCTCACTCCTTTCATTATTTCTGCAGCCGATGGAGTCAAGGTCACCCCCGGCGAAGGAAAAGTTCGCGTGGAGATCGATGGCAAGCTCTTCACCGAATACCACTATCGCGAGGTGCCGCGCCCGTTTCTTTTTCCCATCCAATGGCCCGACGGTACGGGGTTGACGCGCAATTATCCGATCATCAAGGATGCGAAGGACGAGGACACCGATCACATCCATCATCGAAGCGTTTGGTTTGGCCATCATCAGGTGAAGGGCGGCAAGGAGGGCGGCATCCACGATTTCTGGGGAGAGTCGCCCACAAGCGGCCGCATGGCGCATGAGAAGTTTCTGGAAGTGGCTTCCGGCGACAAAGTGGGGATCATCCGAGCGCGCAATCTCTGGACCTCCAAGGCGGGCGAGGTCATTTGCAGCGACGAGCGCACGATCCGCATCCACCGCATCGCCGATGGCCGCATGCTTGATCACGAAATCACCATTCATGCCTCGCATGGCGCAATTGTTTTGGGAGACAACAAAGATGCCGGCATGGCCATCCGCGTGGCAGAGAGCATGCGCACGGCACCCAATAAATTCTACAAGGACAAACCCACCGGCCACATGCTCAACAGCGAGGGCGTGAAGGATAAAGACTGCTGGGGCAAACGCGCCAAGTGGGTGGATTATTACGGGCCGGTGAATGAGAAGACTTTTGGCGTGGCCATTCTGGATCATCCGCAAAACCCCAAGCACCCGACTTGGTGGCACGCGCGCGACTACGGCCTCTGCTCGGCCAATGCCTTTGCCCGCGCACAATTCGAGAAGTTGCCCGACAAAAATGCCGGCGACATCACGATTGAATCGGGCAAGAGCCTCACATTCCGTTTCCGTTTCATCTGGCACGCCGGCGAAGCCAAACCCGAGAAAATTGAACAACAGTGGAAGGCGTACGGCGCCGGAAAGTAGATTTCATGAACACACCCAAATCAACTTTCGGAAAAGAATTCACCCGCCGGTCATTTCTGCGCAACACGATTGCAGGAACTGCCGCAGCATCGGCTTACGCGCTCTCGCCCAGATCTTGGGCGCAAGTGAAGGGCGCGAATGAAACTCTAAACGTCGGTGTCATTGGATTCAAAGGCCGCGGCGGTTCGCACATCAGTGGAATGCGGGCGTTGCAACAGAAGGAAAAGGGCGTCCGGATTGCGGCGCTTTGCGATGTCGACAAAAAGGTTTTGGATGCAGGCGTCCAATCGTTCGACAAATTGAATCTGGGGGTGGCGGGCTATACTGACCTCCGAAAAATGTTGGAGAATAAAAACCTCGACGTCATTTGCATCGCCACGCCGAACCATTGGCACGCGTTGGCTGCCATCTGGGCCATCCAAGCCGGGAAAGATGTCTACGTCGAAAAGCCAGTCTCGCATAATGTTTGGGAGGGTCGCCAGATCGTCAACGCTGCGCGCCAGCACAAGAAGATCGTGCAGACGGGCACACAGTCACGCTCCAGCCAAGGCATCGCTGAGGCGGCGAAATGGATCCAGTCGGGCGGTTTGGGCAAGGTGAAATATGCACGCGGCCTCTGCTACAAACCGCGCGGATCCATCGGTCTGGCTCAAGCCGAGCAACCGATCCCGAATGATATCGACTACGATTTGTGGTGTGGCCCTGCCCCGTTGGATCCGTTGCGCCGCAAGAATCTGCATTATGATTGGCACTGGGTCTGGAATTACGGCAATGGCGACTTGGGAAACCAAGGCATCCATCAGATGGATATTGCCCGATGGATTCTTGGCGAGATGGAACTCAGCCCGCGTGTGTGGAGTGTCGGAGGTCGACTTGGCTACAAGGACGACGGCCAGACGCCCAACACGCAGATTGTGTTCCATGATTATGCGAAGGCGCCGTTGATTTTTGAAGTGCGTGGATTGCCTCGAGCCAAAGGCGACAAGGCCATGGACAATTACATGGGCGGAAGCGTTTCAGTCGTTGTCGAGTGCGAGGGCGGCAATCTGCTCGTCCCCAATTATTCCGGCGCAATTGCGAAGGATAAGGACGGCAAAACGGTGAAAGAGTTCAAGGGAGTGTCAGACCATTTTGAGAATTTCATCGATGCCGTTCGCAGCCGCAAGCAGACCGATTTGAACGCGGACATTCTGGAAGGCCACCTCTCCAGTGCGCTCTGCCACACGGGCAATATTTCGTACCGACTCGGCAAACAGTTGGCGCAGGGCGAAATCCGCGACCAGATCAAAGCCGATCGAGGTGCCGCAGAATCAGTCGGGCGCATGATCGAACATCTCAAGGCCAATGAGGTGGATTTGGACTTGGATAAACTTGTGATGGGACCGGCGCTCAAGATGAATCCGAAAACGGAGCGGTTCATCGGCAATGCAGCCGCCGACAAAATGCTCACGCGCGATTACCGTAAACCATTTGTTGTGCCTGATCTAACAACGTAGGCTCTGGCACATACGTAGGACGAAGCGCCGGGGGCGGTCACCTCCGGCGCTTTTTTTATGTGCGCCCCTCGTCGGCATCGATGAAGTCGGCGAATGTCTGAATATCATCTCGATGAGCCAACCCCGCCTGTTCTTTGCGCAACTTCAATCGAGCACGCAATGCAGGATCATCCTCTCTCCCATGTTGAAGTGTGTGTTCACGAAATACTGATTGTGACTCAACGGTGCCGGCGGCATTTACCCGGACCCAATCGCAGACTTCGCCGTCGCTTGAACTATTCCGAACGACATCAATAAATTGATTTGCGTCTATTCCGGCTGCAACAAGCCACTTGGCGTCAAAACCCTTGGTGAAATTATCCTGATAATCTGAATGCAGTTTCCCAGCTAGATGCAGCCGGATTTTATCCACGAACCGGGGCAGGTAAACCCACCCTGCCATCGTTTCTCTGGGACTTCTTGGATGTAAGATGGGAGTATTGGACGGGTTCATATGTATAGCTTTATTATTGATAATTGCCGGTTTCCATCAATCAGGACGAGATATTTTTTGACACTGGCAAATTAGCTGTCAGAGTAAGACCTCAACCTTGTGCAAAGAATAATTGGAAAGACGCTATAGCCATGTCAGAACCCGAAAAATCACCAAGCAAAACTGAAACTTGTAGCAACGCACAAAAGACAATCGAAGAGATTTCCCAGCTTCAGTCCGAGATTCGAATCTGGCGAATTGGCGCGGTTGTCGCCATCGCTGCGATTCTGGCCGTTTGTGCCTACAAAATCACCACATCCATCACCAGCTTGGTCAAAGGCCCCAGCCAAAAACAGTTCCTTTACGAGATGGAAGTGGGATTTAAGACCCGACTCTTGCCTGATGCCGAAAGGATTGGGCGCCGAGCCGTCAGTCGAATCATCCCAAAACTCCAGATTGAGATGAACAAGCTCAATGATCGTGTGCCTGAGCTGATGGAGGCAGCCAGCGGAGAGTTCCTCACCTTGACCGACACGTTGCCACAAGCCATGGAAGACATCATCTCAGATAAATTCGGCGAAGTACTGCACCAACGCGAAGAGAAATTCAAAAAGCTTTTTCCTGATGCGACTCCTGAGAAGATGAAGAAATTCTTCGATGAATTGACCGTGGTCACCGCCGACTCCGCTGACTCGATCTTGTTCAGGCTCTTTGCAGAGCACATCATCGAGATCAATGAGATCGCAGAGAGTCTTCAGGTTATCTACAATACAGAACACAAGTTGAAGGGAGGAGACCTGCCGCCGCCCAATTGGAAAATCGCACTCGCTCTGTTTGAGATGATGGGACAGGAGATCCGCCAGTGGGAAGAAACAGCAAAACCCACTCCCGAAAAGCCAAAGGGAACTAACGCCCCCGGCTCAATCAAGGGCACAAAAAAGACCCCCGGCACCAACCCGCAACCGAAGTAACCGACTATTTTTATGTCAGACAAAGAATCGACCACGCCCACGCCATCCAGTGCAGCCGAGCAATATCTGCAGGCACAGCTCTTAAAAACCAAAAAAACACTGCGCACCTCCAAGATCGTCGCGACTGTGATGGTTTTGTTTATCTTTTCCTACATGACGTTTTTGACAACATCATTGGGAAGCTACTTGCAGCCAAAAACTGCAGCGGAGATTATCTTGAGTGAAACGCAGGGATTCATCCAAGAACAGAGCGGTGCATTGACCGCTCGCTTGGAAAAGGACATTCCCGAATTCATCACCGAACTTCCTGAATGGGTACTACGACAACTTCCTGAATATCGCGCAGTCATCCAGATGGAGGCGACGAATTTCGTAGCCAACTACTGCAAAGATTCCTCGGTAGAATTGGGCAAGATGATTGACGATTTTATCGAAGAGAACAAAACGGACATTCAGGAGTTTCTGAAGGGCGCACAAGATGAACTACTGATCAAACAGATCGCCAAAGAAATCGAGGATGACTTGGTCAAATTCGTCAAGGAACAGGAGATTGGCGATGCCAAGATTGGAGATAAAATCACAGCGACACTCGGAACACTCAAACGCTCCAAAAAACTCGCCGAACACTACGCCAAAGGAAAAGATTTGACCGCTGAAGAACTCCGAGTGCGCCATGCAATCTACTTACTCCTCGATAAGGCAGCTTGGTCTGCTCAGGAACCCGGTGGCACAAATAAGCCGACCATCAAGCGACCTGCCCCGAAAAACGGGAAGTCCAACGGCAAAAAATAACGCCCATTACTTCGTCGGCGAATAATCAGTCGCGACGAGGAACTCGCTCTTCACGCCGTCCTTGGCGATTGTGAGAGAGCCGCCGGCCTTCTCTTCGGAAGCTTTGCGAGCCGCCACCCACGCCGCATCTTGGCGGAAGCCGTCGAACGAGGCTTTGGCCGCATCACGACTCTTGTGGGCGATGAGATAAACGAGCTTCTTGTCCGCATCCTTCTGGTCTTTTGCGAAGTTCCAATAGAAGAGATTCTTCATGCCGTGCTTGCTGAAGAGCGCCACGGTGTGATCGCGGAAACGGGCATTGAGCGCGGCGAGGTTGCCGGGACTGGCCGTGTAGTCGCGCAACTCAAAGACACGCGGCGCGGCGGTGCTCGGCTTGATCTCGGGCGAATAATCCGTGGCGTTCATGAAGTAGCTTTCCACTTTGGCCACGAGCTTGCCCTGCTTCTCGCTCTCGGCGTACGCCTTCTTCCACGCGGGATCGTTCAGGAACGACTGCCAGTTCTTCTTCGACACCTCGGCGCTCGGATAAGCGATGACGTACACGAGCTTGAGTTCCTTGTTCTCCCCTTCCGGCACCCAGTAGCCGATGTTCGTGATGCCGTTCTTCTCAAAAAGCTTCGTGGTGTGGTCACGGAAGCGGGCGTGCAACGCCTCGAGCTTGCCGGGCGCGGCGTAGTACACGCGCATCTCGTACACACGCGAATCGGCGGCTTGAATCGTGCTAAGTGTGATCATCATGGCAATCAAGGCGAACAATGTTTTCATTTCGTGTGCAGATGATGAACCGTCCGATGAACTTGGCAAAACCTTTTTCATTGTTTGCCTCAAACACTCTCGTTGCTAATCTGTCCGGCAAGTGAACGACCCTATCGAGACTCTCGGCATCATTGCTGGCAGCCGCTCGCTGCCGTTGCTCCTCGCACGCGAAGCACGCGCGGCGGGCGTAAAGCGACTCGTTGCCGTCGCCTTCGAAGGCGAGACGGATCCCGCACTCGCGCCGCTCGTGGATGACATCGTCTGGCTCAATGTCGGGCAGCTTTCAAAGATGATCTCCGCCTTCACTGATCGCGGTGTGAGCCGTTGTGTGATGGTTGGCCAGATTGCGCCCAAGAATCTCTTCGACCTGCGCCCCGACTTTCGCGCGATGAGCCTCCTTTTCCGCCTGAAAGAGAAGAACGCCCACTCGGTCTTTGGCGGCATTGCTGACGAATTGAAAAAGGACGGCGTGGATTTGATCGTGGCCACACCGTGGTTGAAGCCCGCCATGCCGAGCGCGGGGTTTCATCTTGGCCCGTTGATGAGTGACGAACAGCGGACGGATGTTGAATTCGGCTTCCGCATCGCGAAAGAAATTTCCCGACTCGAGATTGGTCAAACCGTCGTTGTGAAAGACGGCACCGTGCTCGCGGCTGAAGGATTTGAAGGCACGGACAAATGCCTGGCGCGCGGCGGAGAATTGGCGGGTGCCAAAGGTGGAGCCGTCGCCATCAAGGTCGCCAAGTTGAATCACGATACCCGCTTTGATATTCCTTGTGTGGGTCCGAAGACTCTGGAATCGTGTGCCGCCGCTGGAATCAAGGTGCTTGGATTCGAAGCGGGCATAACAATTTTACTGGAGAAAGAAACTTTGGAAAGGCTCGCCACCAAGCTGGGAGTCACCCTCATATCGGTTTAACCATGCTGACATCACACGAATTATTCGGGTTCATGCCGCCGACGCTGGCGAAGCAGATTCTCGACGAAACTCACACAAACAACCGTGAATTGTACGACGCCACATTGGCCTCGCTCGCCAAAGCCCGCAAGTTGCGCCCCATCTTTCTCTCGCGCATTCCCAAGGAAGGCCGCAACACAATCATTCTAGAAAATCTCGGACGCGCCTACATGGAAGAGCACGCCGCCTTGTTGATCCGTGGCTGGCTTGTCAAATCTCAACCCGCACTGCTCTGTGATTTTCTCGATGGCCTCTCCATCAAACATGAAAATGGAGTTGTCGAAACCCTGCCCGATTCGGTCGATGATTCTTCCCTCAACAAAACCATCGATACGATTCTCGCCAAGCATTCGCGCGAAGTGGTCGTGATTTACCTGAACGCTTTCACTTCGATGAACGGCACTGAATGGCCGAATTTGGCTCAGATGCTTACCTCCGACGCACGATTGCAATTGGCTTGAAATGATTTCAGACGCTCGGCACTTGTGTAGTATCGCTGCGTTGATTTTTTGATATGGAACCTAAAGGCGACATCGCACTCATCGGCCTGGCCGTGATGGGCCAGAATCTCATCCTCAACATGAACGACCACGGCTTCACCGTCGTGGCCTACAACCGCACCGTAGAGAAGGTGGACCACTTCCTCGCCCACGAAGCCAAAGGCACGAAGGTCATCGGCGCGCGTTCCATCGAGGAGATGGTGAAGAATCTCAAACGCCCGCGCCGCGTGATGATGCTCGTGAAGGCCGGCAAGGCTGTGGACGAATTCATCGAGCAACTTCTCCCCCACCTCGAACCCGGCGACATCATCATCGACGGCGGCAACTCGCTCTTCGATGACACCAGCCGCCGCGTGAAATATTGCGAAAGCAAAGGTCTCCTCTTCATCGGCACCGGCGTTTCCGGCGGCGAAGAAGGCGCGCGCCGCGGCCCGAGCATCATGCCCGGTGGCTCCCCCAAAGCGTGGCCGTTTGTGAAAGATATTTTCCAAGC
The DNA here is from genome assembly GCA_945903605.1 of Akkermansia muciniphila. Lineage (GTDB taxonomy): Bacteria > Verrucomicrobiota > Verrucomicrobiia > Limisphaerales > UBA1100 > CAMDOH01. Next base: position 4,780 of record CAMDOH010000017.1, on the reverse strand, counting down.
TGTCTCCGCGAAAGTGGACGGCAACGTGCCCTGCTGCGATTGGGTCGGCGAACAGGGCGCCGGTCATTACGTGAAGATGGTTCACAACGGCATCGAGTACGGCGACATGCAGCTCATCTGCGAAGCCTACAACATCATGAAGACCGGCCTCGGCATGAGCGCCGACGAGATGCACGAGGTTCTCAAAGAATGGAACACCGGCGACCTCGACAGCTACCTCATCGAAATCAGCCGCGACATCCTCGCCAAGAAAGACGAAGACGGCTCCCCGCTCGTGGACAAGATCCTCGACACCGCCGGCCAGAAAGGCACCGGCAAATGGACCGTCATCAACTCGCAGGACCTCGGCATCCCAATCACGCTGATGGCCGAAGCCGTTTATTCCCGCTGCGTCTCCGCGCTGAAAGACGAACGCGTCAAAGCCGCGCGCAAACTCAAAGGCCCGCGCCCCACATTGACCACCATCGCCGCCAACCCTGCGAAGAAGAAAGCATTCATCGAGGACATCAAGAGCGCCCTTTACGCCTCGAAGATTGTCAGTTACGCGCAGGGCTACATGCTCATGCGCGCTGCGGCGAAGGAATACGGCTGGAACCTCAACTACGGCGGCATCGCCCTCATGTGGCGCGGCGGCTGCATCATCCGCTCCCGCTTCCTCGGCAAGATCAAGGAGGCGTACGACAAGAACGCCAAGCTCTCCAACCTGATGCTCGATGATTATTTCCGGGGCGAGATCAAGAAGTCACAGAAAGGCTGGCGCAACATCGTCGCCACCGCCGCGAAGAAAGGCATCCCCGTCCCCGCCTTCAGCACCGCCCTCTCGTTCTACGACCAATACCGCTCCGCTGTACTCCCCGCCAACCTGCTGCAAGCCCAGCGCGACTATTTCGGCGCACACACCTACGAGCGCGTGGATAAACCGCGCGGTGAAACCTTCCACACCAACTGGACCGGCCGCGGCGGCACCACCAGCTCCAGCACGTACACCGTGTAAGGTCCAAGTGTAGATTCACGAACGCCCGGCCGCCTCGGCTGCCTGGCGTTTTCCATTTCTTCCCCCAGCCAGTCAGACCTCAAAACCTCACGGCGCACGAGACAGCCGAGAGCGATCAGTCTTCATCCCAGAGGGAATACTCCTCATCCAGGAGGAAACAATCCTGATCTGACAGGGATTAATCTTCGACTGAGAGAGATTACTCCTCATCCGAGAGTAATTGTTCTTCAGCCGAGATGAAATACTCCTCATCCGAGATGAAATACTCCTCATCCAATCTGGATTACGCCTTTGACAGGAGTGTTTACTCCTTTATCAAGAGGGATTCATCCTTAATCCACGCTGGAACGCTTGTTTTTCTCGGGGATTTTGGTATCCTGACCCGCATGAGCACCCCTGCAACGGTCGAGGACGCCTCGTCTTCCCCCATCGTACCAAAGCCCTTTTCAGCGAAACAGGTGGGGCGCGTCCTGCACGACGTAAACCGCTGGCGCATCCTGCGCGAGTTGGCCAAGGGCGAGGCGCTGCCGGTGCAGGTGCTGGCGCAGCGCATCGGGCGCACGTCGAGCGCGACCTCCAAGCACATGCAAGTGCTGCGGGAGGCGCGGCTGGTGGTGACAAGTCACGGCGGGCATTACCGGCTCGCGCCGGCGATCCGGCCAGCACCCGGAGTGCAGGTGCTTGATCTAGGGCACTGCACCCTGCGCCTCGACACGCCACTATAAGCGCCCTGCTCAACCTCAACAACCCCGACAACCGGGCGATCTGGTTCCAGAAACCGCCGGTTGTTTTCACCGTCAAGGTCACCGAGGCGGTGGCGGTGAAAGGTCAGCATAGAATTCTATGCAATGCTATGCAATGATCACGCCTATGAAGCTGAACGCCTGCATTCCAAAGCCGCTAGTATTGGTGGGATTCTTCGCGTGCCTTTTGATTAGCGACGCGACTGCTGCGGAACTGCGTTATCAATTCAAGGCCGGTTCCAACTACGTTTATTTGATTCGGATCGAAGCAAGCGAACCGGACTTCACGGAGATCATCACCGGCACGGCAACTTACGCCGTGAAATTGGCCCATGCCGATGCGATGACGTTCACCATGCGCCATTCGTTGAACACGCAGCGCAAATCTAAAACCGGTTCCTTCATGCCGGGCATTATCGGTGGGCCGCCGAGTTTTCGCGCAGGTGGATTCCGACTGGGCGAGTTCGGCACGCCGGGCGGCCCATTCGCCCGCGCCAACGAAGTGCAGATCGACGCGAAAGGACAGGTGTTGCAGGAAACTGGCCGCTCGCAGCTTCCACAGGCACTGGGCGATTTGTCGCGCGTGGCCACCGAGCTGCTGCCGGAATCAGACAAATCCACTTGGGAAGTCACGAGCGACTGCGTCATCATCCTCGAGGAAAAAGAATTCACGTCGCCGGGTTCGCGTCTTTACCGCATCAAAGACGTTCGCCTGCCCGCGAAGGAAAAAATCACGTTCACCTTGGGGAAAATCGTTGGCGACCTTGTTCCCATCGCGCGCAAATACGAACTCAAGACCGCGCAGAACGTTCTCGGCCAGCCGCGTGTGTCCCTCACAGGTGAAGGGACGAACATATTTAATGCGAAGCGCGGTGTGATGAGTGAATTGGCCTTCAAAGGCACGCTCACCGAGAACACGGAGAACACCACGATTCGCGTCCCGCTGACATTGGCGTTCAAACTTCTCGAAGGAGCTGAACTTGCGGCTCACCAAAAAGCCGTTATCGCTGGCCCACCCAAACCAGAACTTGCCGCACTCCCCGATGCCGAGTTGAAGACGTTTATCACCGACCTCGGTGGCAACGATAAATCACGGCGGACCGTTGCCTTGAGTCGCCTCGGCATCTCCAAACCCGACAGCGCACGCAAAGCCGAAGTCACTGCGAAGTTGCTCGCGGCGATCAAAAGCGAGGATCCGCTTGCCCGCCAACTCGCCGCCAAAGCGCTTGGAATCTGGGGAACTGCCGATGCGATTAAGCCCCTCATTGCTGCATTGGACGACACGCAATTCGGGCCGCGCATGACTGCCATTGAAGCTCTCGGTGCGCTGAAAGATTCGCGCGGTGTTGAGGCGCTGGCAAAGATGGTGGTTCAACGGAAGGATCAATTCCTTGCTGGCAATGCGCTCAAAGCCAGTGGCCAAGCCGCCGAAGATGCCGCGCTGAAACTTCTCAAAGAGAATAATGCCGAAGTCCGCCGCGAGGCATGCCAGATATTAAAGGCCGTGGGATCCAAGAAGTCTCTCACCGCGCTTGAAAGCGCGAGCAGCGATACCGATTCCTTGGTTGCTTTGCTGGCCAAGCAAGCGCTCGAAGAAGTGCGGCAGCGTTGAGAGGTCCGCTTCTCCTTGACGCGCACCCGCGCTGTTGCAAACAATTCGCCCCGCTTCGTCCGGAGCATTTCCGGCACAAGCACAAATCATGAGCGACCCCGCGCAACTCCTCCGCGATTTCAAGCCAAGCCAACCCTTCTTTGTCGGCATTGATTCTGATGGCTGCATCTTCGACAGCATGGAGATCAAGCATCAGGAATGTTTCGCGCCGTGTTTCATCAAGCATTTCCATTTGCAGGCCGTCAGTAAATACGCGCGCGAGACGTGGGCCTTCGTGAATCTCTACTCGAAGGATCGCGGCGCGAACCGCTTCCCTGCCCTCGTGCGCGCGGTGAAATGGCTGGGCGCGCGTCCGCAAGTGCAGGCACGCGGCGTGAAGATGCCCGACATCACGGCCTTGGAAGAATGGATCGGGCGCGAAACCAAGCTCGGCAATGCCACGCTCAACGCCGAAGTCGCCAGCGGTAATACGGGTCTGGCGCACATCAAAGTATGGAGCGATGCCGTGAATGACGCCATTTCGGACATGGTGCACGGCGTGCCACCCTTCCCGCTCGTGCGCGAGTGTCTGACCCAAATCAACACTCAAGCCGACGCCATGTGCATCAGTCAGACTCCCGGTGCTGCGCTAAAGAGAGAGTGGGCCGAGCACGGCATTGATTCATTCGTGAAGATGATTGCCGGGCAGGAGATGGGGACAAAGACTGAGCACCTCAAGTTCGCTGCCGCCAGTAAATATGCTGCGGGCAAAGTGTTGATGATTGGCGATGCGCCGGGCGACTTCAATGCGGCCAAGAAAAACGGCGCTCTCTTTTTCCCGATCAATCCCGGCAGTGAAGAAGCGAGCTGGGAACGCCTGCACACCGAAGCGCTTGGGCGATTTTTTGGCGGCAACTTCGCCGGCGAATACGAATCGAAGCTTGTGAAGGAATTCGACGCCTGCCTGCCCGAGAAGCCGGGCTGGTTATCAAACTAGCTGTGAGTTGAGTCTGCTTCCGGCTCCGGTCTCAACCGTTTCAGAATTGCTTCCTCCACTTGGAGTCGCTGAACTTTTCCAACCTGAATTGTGTAATCGGGGTAGGTGATAATGTCACCTGGCTTTGGAAACGCGCCGAGCTTGCGGATGACCAGTCCACTCACAGTGCTCACACCCTGATCGACAACTGTGCGCCCAACCAGATTCGAGAGTGCGCGCAATGAGAGCGCTCCCTGCACCTGCCAAATGTCGCGCTCGATCAGTTTGAAGAGAGGCGTTTCCTGATCAAATTCATCCTGAATCTGGCCGACCAATTCTTCGAGGATGTTTTCGAGCGTGATGATTCCCTGCGTATCGCCGTACTCGCTGACGACGATGGCCAGATGGGTGCGACGATCGAGCAATCGTTTTAGCAGGCTGTCGAGCCGCGCCGTTTCGGGCACGTAAATCAGAGG
>CAMDOH010000016.1 GCA_945903605.1 Akkermansia muciniphila | reverse complement strand
CGCAGCGCCTCATCAGAATGCAAATCGGCGAGGGTCATGCGCCGATGCTAGGACGTGAGATTTGCGAAGCCGAGTAGAATCAGATCAGGCGAGAGCGCGATCGAGCATCGCTGCGAGTTTGGCTTTCGACTGCGCTCCGATGGTTTCATCCACCATTTTTCCGGCCTTGAAAACTTTGAGGGCAGGAATCGATTGGACCCCTTGATTGATGGCGAGAGTCTTGGTGGCTTCATCGGCATCGATGTCGATTTTGGCGATCTTCACCTTGCCGGCATAATCCGTCGCGAGTTGATCGAGCACAGGCCCGAGCATCTTGCACGGCCCGCACCACTGCGCCCAAAAGTCGACCAGCACGGGCAATTCCGAATTGATTACCTCGGCCTGAAAATTGGCGTCGGTGACATGAACAACAGTTTGAGATGCCATAGCGGCACGGACGGTAACAAATCCGACCTTGTTGAAAAGTCTTAGTTTGCGATTAGGGCGCAGTCTTCAAAAGCAGCACCAAACAAACGCCGATCGATACCAACGCAGCGACAATTGCCAGAATCATGTCCAACATGTTCGCTCCAGCTGGTGCTTGCACTTCTTCATCTTCCGGCGCAGTGACGACAGGCCTTGGCTTCCCTGCTTTTACTGGCGGCTTCGCACCGGGCTTGCCTTTGAAAACTGGCGCAGGTGGCTTGGTTTCGACCTCTTCAATCTCTTCGATCTCGACAGCCTCGGCCTCCATCACTTCTTCGACGGGTACAGGTGCGCGGACTGGAGTGGGTCGTGCAACCGGTGGTTTGGCAGGTCCAGCAGGACGCGATTGGCCACCCGGTCGTGGCGGTCCACCCGGTCGTGGCGGACCACCCGGTCTCGGAGGTCCGCCTGGCCTTGGTGGTCCGGCAGCGGCAGGTTTTGTAGCAGGGGCAGCGGGAGCAACCGCAGTCGGTGGTGCGCCGGGCGGACGGGCCGGCACTACTGCAGCTCTGGGTGGTACAGGCACTTTATTAGATGTTGGTACGCCTGAATCGGCCACTGCTCCGGGTGGCTTAGCAGGAACTGGAGCAACTCCCGGTGGACGAGGCGCAACCGGCGCAGGTACTGAGGCTCGAGTCGTCGCTGGTGCAGCGGGTGGCGCCGTGGGAGCAGAAGGTGGACCGGGTGGTCGCACACCGGGTGCAACGGGAGCACCCGGCGGTTTGAGCGGAGCTGTCGTTGCCGAAGAGGGTGGACGAACGGTTATTGGGGCCGATGGAACAGCGCCGGGTGCGCGCGGTGCGGCTGGCGGTGCAGCGCCGGGTACGCCGGGCTTTCCCGGCAAGCTGATACGAATGGTTTGTTTCGCTGATGGCTTGGGGGGTAACCCAATTCGTACAGTCGCCTTTTTTTTAACTGCGGGTGCTGCCGGCGGAGGTGCTTCAGCCATATCCTTAACACTAATTAACGATTCGTCACGCGAAGTGTCAAATCGTTATTGCTGGCACGTTCTCCACTCTCAAAATTCGGCTACTCCAATTTGGATTCGCTGATGATTTTTCGATACACGGCGCGGGCGTGTTCGTAGTCCTTGGCAGCTTGTTCTTTTTCGTCGGCTTTGTAGGTGCGTTCTTTCTGCGACCAGCAGACGTCCACACTTTTGAGGCACCACTCGGCGCTGCGTTTGGAGGCGCGCACGGGTTTGTCACCCACCATCACCCAGATGGGATTGGTGTGGGCGCTTGGCAGAATACGCAGCGCGACCCAACTGCTCTGGTCGATCTTCACATCGAAGGTCACATCGCGCGTGGTGCCATCGGCGAGAATGTTTTTTCTGGCGACGGGATAGCCGTTGACGATGACTTCGACGGGTACTTCACGTGTCTCGCCGATGCGTGCGCGCTCGACATCCCAATAAGGCTTCGCGCTCTGCGGCGCATTCTTGATGGCGGGATTGGGCTGTTCATTGAGTCGCGCGGCGACCTTGGCGGTGAACCGCACGGTGCCCGCTTCGCTCAACTTCACTTCGCTGCCGCTCTCGCCCATCGCCAGATTGTTGAGCTTCACTTCCATCAAATGACTTTTGCCGTCGCTCACATAATTGCGGCCGGCGCGGATGCCTTCGCACCAATCCTCATAAGTCCACTTCGCGGGGAGTTTCACGTAGCTGCGGCCCAACCCGACCTTCTCGCCGTAGATGCAGGGGAAATCCGTCTCGCCGCTGATACGCGTGCGGAAGCCGACGTTGAGTGTGTGATACCAGATGTTCAGCTCCCACAAATGCGGCGTGTCCACCATCGAAAGAAAATCCACCGCAGGCACAAGCTTGCCGGCGGGGCCGGGCACGGTGTGCGTGACATTCATGATGTATTCATTGGCGCCGATGCCGTTGAAGGGCGGAATGATGTAGTTGGGCAACGTTTCGCTGGCGGCGCGTACTTCGCCGGATGTCTTGCTGGAAACCGGCGCGTTATTGCCCGGTGCGACAGGCTGCAAGCCCCAGCCCGAATGCGCAGGCCCGACGACGGCGCCCTGTTTCTTCGCCCAGCGAAGGGTGTTCAAACCCAGCGTGGGCCAGTGGTTTTTCGAATCGCCGCCCGGATACATCTGATCCTTGAGTTGCAGCAGGCACAAATGCCCGCTTTGATGCGAGCCGAAGCCCGACACCTCGATGTCGTAACGCAGGATGTAGGGAAACGTGGAGACCTTGTCGTCTTTGCCGGTGAAGAATTGTTTTTGATAATCGAAGCACGGCCCCCAAGTAAGATTGCAGCCGACCTTCAAATCCTCACCGAGAATATGACGCATCATGTCCGGCGCGTGGACCCCCTCGGTGGGATTGGTGTAATGAGCGCAACCGGCGGCGTGGATGTGATGATCACCGGAAATCCAGCCGAGCTTCGAAGGATCCACCCAGCGCTCGACTTTGAAATCCAGTCGCTTGGTTGCACTATCGAGAGTCACCGTTTGTTTTTTGATGATCGACTCCGGGCCGCGTTGAAATTCCACCGTGTAAACTCCAGCGGGCAGTTTCACTTTCTCTCCATCTTCGCGATAGACCTGCGGATGAAATGCGAAGTCCGGTGCCAGCCGCTTGGCTTGCGATGGATACGTGCGGCCCTGCGCGTCACGGATGATGAATGAGGCGGTGGTCGGCCTGCCGTTTTCGTCTTTCACACCAAAGATCACATCCAACGGCGGCTGCGCTGTGAAAAGCACGTCGGCTTCATTGCGGAAGCCGATGTCCTGCGTGCCTTGCCCCACGTTGAAGGCGATCTTCGCCTCGCGCTTACCCGCGTCGCGGCTGTAGAGTTGGATGATGCGATACTCAACCCCCAGCCCGCTGAGCGTCGGACGTAGCGGCTGGGCATCATACGACTGCAAGTCGAGCCAGCGACCGGCCACATCGGCCTGCGGCGAATTAAAAAGCCGCAGCGCATTCGGGCTGGTCACGCGCAATGCCGCCGTCGTGCCCGATTCGTTAATCACCTTCACCAGAAATTGTCGCCAGCCGTTTTGCACCAGCTCCGGTTTGACAGCCCCCTGCGCCACTTTCACGCGCATCTCTGGATTGATCGACACCACGTAAAGGCAGCGGGCATCCATCAACCGCTGCACCTCCTGCACGTCGCCCAGCTTCAGCGCCTTGTCGAGCATCGCGCCCGTTTCCTTTGGAATCGGCTCGCCCAGATAATTCAGCGCCTCGATCACGCGCTGCACCTGCGCGGCCAGCGGCTGGATCTCGATGTCGGCCACCAAGTGCGCTTTGGCATCCATTGTTGCAATGCACAATAGGAGTGTGGAAAGGAGGGAGGTTGTTTTCATAATGGTACGCCTGAATTCTAGTCAGACCGGCGCCGTTCGCAAATAGAAAACTTGCAGTTTCAACTTGAATGAAGCGGTAAAAATGGAGGTCAATACGGCGATGGATTCGGTTCCAAAGTCCGCCCCAGTTTCGCGCTTGGCTGTGTTCCTCGTTCTGGCCGGCGTTTGCGCCATCCCCATCGCCGCTGCACCCGCGCTGACATTCGAGAAAGACATCCGGCCAATCTTCAAGACGCACTGTTTTCAGTGTCACGGTGAGGAGGGCAAAACAAAAGGCGGGCTGGATGTGCGGCTCAAGCGGCTGCTCATAAAAGGCGGCGAACACGGGCCTGCGATTGTTTCTGGCCGGCCCGATTCGAGCCTGCTCTACAAAAACATTGTCAGCGGCGAGATGCCCAAAGGCGGCAAGAAACTCAGCCCCGCAGAAATCGCCACCGTCCGCGCGTGGATTGACAAAGGCGCGCCCATCGCCCGCGCGGAACCGGAGGATGCCAATGCCGCGTTGATCACCGAAGAGGAACGCGCGTGGTGGGCATTTCAGCCGCTCGCCAAACCGGTGATCCCCGCCAACGGCGTCGCCAATCCCATCGACGCCTTTCTGCTCGCCCGATTAAAACAAAAGGGACTCTCCTTCTCGCTGGCGGCTGACAGACGCACGTTGCTGCGCCGCGCCTCGTTTGATCTCACAGGACTGCCGCCGACTCCCGAGGAGACCGAGGCTTTTCTGAAAGACACCGCGTCCGACGCCTACGAAAAACTCATCGACCGCCTACTGGCCTCGCCGCGATATGGCGAGCGATGGGGCCGTCACTGGCTCGATGTTGCCGGCTACGCGGATTCCGAGGGCTACACCGAGGCCGACCGCGAACGCCCGTGGGCGTGGCGTTATCGCGATTATGTCATCCGCGCTTTCAACAGGGACATGCCCTTCGATCGTTTCGTTCAGGAACAACTCGCCGGAGATGAGATGGTCAAGCCGCCCCACACCAATCTCTCGCCCGAACAAATCGACAAGCTCACCGCCACCGGTTTCCTTGCCATGGCGCCCGATGGCACCGGACAGGGTGGCGATGAAATGCTCGCGCGCAACGAAGCCATCGCTGGCACGCTGCAAATCGTCGGCACTTCGCTCCTCGGCCTCACGCTCGATTGCGCGCGCTGCCACAATCATCGTTACGATCCCATCCCGCAGGCGGACTATTACAGGATGCGCGCCGTCTTTGCGCCCGCGCTGGATTGGAATAACTGGCGCGTCCCCGCCGCCCGACAGATTTCCCTCTACACCGACGCCGACCGCGCCAAGGCTGCCACGATTGAGGAACAAGCCAAGGTGCTTGATACTGAACGCACAAAAAAGGTCGATCACTTCATCAGCCTCACGCTGGATTGGCAGCTCACCAAGCAGCCCGAAAATCTGCGCGCCGCACTTGGCACCGCCTACCGACTGCCCGACGCCAATCGCACGGCCGAGCAAAAGTCGCTGCTCAAAGATCATCCGAGCATCGGCAACATCAGCGCAGGCTCACTCTATCTCTACGACAACGAATATAGCGGCGAGGCCACCAAGCGCGACAACGAGCGTAAAACAAAACTCGCCGCGCACCTCGAACGCATCCGCAAAAGCGCCATCGAATCCGCCCCCGCAGACAAGCGCGCACTGCTCGATGCCGCGCGTCAGGCCCTTCCCGACAAACGCAACGCCGAACAGAAAGAGCTGCTCAAGGCGCACCCCGCTGTGGCGGTGGAGGAATCTTCCCTCGCGCAATTCGATGCGGCTGCTGCCACCGATATGAAGACCCTCGCCGACCGCGCCCAAGTATTCCGCGACATGCTCTCTGAGAAAATTCTAAAAGACATGGCAGCCAAGTCCAAGGAAGTGCGCGACACCAAACCCGAAGAGCAATTTATCCGCGCGCTCACGGAACCTGCCGGCGCCCTCCCCCTCACTCATATTTTTCATCGCGGCGACCACGCGCAACTCAGGGACGCCGTGAAGCCGGGCGAACTCACCGTTGTTTCGCTGCCCACCCATTCCATTCCCGAAAAAGATGCCGCCATCCATTCATCCGGTCGCCGGCTTGCGCTTGCCAAACGCCTCACCGACGGCACCCATCCACTCACCGGCCGCGCACTGGTGAACCGCATCTGGCTGCACCACTTCGGTCGCGGCATCGTGGACACTCCCGGCGACTTCGGTCGCTTGGGAGAATTGCCCACCCACCCCGGATTGCTTGATTGGCTCGCGCTTGATTTTGCGCAAAATGGCTGGCAGCTCAAGCGGCTCCACAAACTCATCATGACGAGCCACGCCTACCGGCAGACCGCCCAGCGCACGAAACAACTCGACGACGCCGATCCTGAAAACCGGCTGCTCGGTCGGATGAATGTGCGCCGGATTGAATCTGAGATTATTCGCGACAGCGCCCTTGCGCTCAGTGGCCAGCTCAATCTGGAAATGTTCGGCAAACCCATTTCGGTGATGGAAGATGAAGTGGGACAATTCATCATCGGCAAAGAAAATCTCGATGGCGAACGCAAACCCGGTCAGGTCGTGGACCTCAAAGGCCAGCAACATCGCCGCAGTGTCTTCATCCAAGTCCGCCGCTCGCGCGTGCTCTCGCTTTTTAACGCCTTCGATGCGCCCGCCATGGAACCGACTTGCGCCAAGCGCACCGTCTCCACCGTCGCCCCGCAGGCGTTGATCTTTATGAACAATGAGTTCATCATCGGCCAATCCCGCGCGATGGCTCTGCGCCTTCAAAAAGCGCACCCGGAAAATCCCGACCGCCAGCTCGCGCTCGCCTGGGAACTCGCGCTGTGCCGCGAGCCGGGCGCAGCCGACCTCACTCGCGCGCGCGCATTTCTGACCACGCAGACCGCGCTTTTTACCGAGCAGAAAGACAAGGAAGCGCCACTCACAGCGCTGGCCACCTACTGCCACGCACTCATCAGTTCCAACGCCTTCATCTATGTCGATTGAGACTGCCAGCACTTCCACGCGCCGGCATTTCCTCGCCACCCAGGCGATGGGTATCGGCGGCACGGCGTTGGCCTGGCTGCTGCACCGGCAGAATCTCCTCGCCAATCCCATCAAGCCCGACCTCCTGCGCGAGGCCCACTCGCTGCAACCCAAAGTGCCGCCGGCTGCGCCCAAGTCCCGCGCGATGATTTCCATTTTCATGCAGGGCGGCCCCAGCCACATCGATCTCACCGATCCAAAACCCATCCTCGATAAATACGCCGGTCAGGTTTTTCCCGGCCAGATCAAGTACGATAACGCCGCGCAGGCCAGCGCAAAAGTGCTGCCGAGCTTTTGGAAATTCCAGCGCCACGGCCAGTGCGGCATGGAGCTCTCGGAGTTGCTGCCGCATCTGGGATCTGTCGCTGATGACATCTGCCTCGTCCGTTCGATGCGCACTGGCGTCAACAATCACGGGCAATCCATCGACGCGCTCAACAGCGGCCGCCCCATCAGCGGTCGTCCGGCTCTGGGCAGTTGGCTCACTTATGGGTTGGGCAGCGAGAGTGATAATCTCCCTGCGTACATGGTGCTGCGAGATCCGGCGAACCTGCCGGTGCTCGGCGTCCTCAACTGGTCGGCAGGCTGGTTGCCATCGATCTATCAAGGCACCGTCGTGCGCCCGCGCGAACCGCGCATCCTCAATCTCGATGCGCCCGAACATCTGCGCGGCCAACCGCAGCGGCAATTTCTGGATTTGCTGGGGGCACTCAATCGTGAGCATCTGGAAAAACATCCCGGCGAATTGGAACTCGAAGCGCGCATCGCCAGCTTTGAACTTGCCGCGCGCATGCAGACCGCCGCTGCCGACGCGATGGATGTCAGCAATGAAAGTGAGGCGACGAAAAAGCTCTACGGCATCGATCAGGAGGCGACTCGCGAATTTGGCACGCGCTGTCTCATCGCGCGCCGGCTGGTCGAACGCGGCGTGAGGTTCGTCCAGATTTTCACGCAGAACCAATTCTGGGATCATCACGGCAGCATCCTCACGGCGTTGCCCGCCGCGTGCAAAAAGATTGACCAGCCCAGCGTCGCGCTCGTGAAAGATCTGAAATCGCGCGGCCTTCTGGATTCCACGCTCGTCCATTGGGGCGGCGAGATGGGCCGCCTGCCCGTCATCCAAAACGACACCGGCCGCGCCCGTGTCGGCCGCGATCACAACACCTACGGCTTCTCGATGTGGCTCGCTGGCGGCGGCATTCGCAGCGGCCACATCCACGGCGCCACGGATGAATGGGGCGTCAACGCCGAGCGCGATATCGTCAACCATTACGACTATCACGCCACGCTGCTCCACCTCTTTGGCCTCGACCACACGCGGCTGGTGTATAAACGCAACGCCGTCGAGCAGACGCTCACCGACAGCCAGCCCGCGCGCGTGGTGAAGGAACTTCTGGCATGACTCCGCCTGCCATCACCCGCCGCGAATTTCTGGCTGGGCATGCGCTGGGCATCGGCTCCATCGCGCTCGCCACGATGTTGCAACGCGACAACCTGCTGGCCACGCCACCGAATATTCCACGCGCGCAACGCAGCTTCGATCTCAAGCCGAAGGATCCGCACTTTGCGCCCAAGGCCCGCGCGATGATTTCGCTCTTCATGCACGGCGGCCCCAGCCACATGGATCTCACCGATCCGAAGCCCGAACTTACGCGACTGGACGGCAAGACTTATACGGGCGACGTGGACTACAGTTTTGTGAGCGATGCCAGCCGCAATCTTCTGGGCAGCCCGTGGAAATTTCAGAAGCACGGCCAGTGCGGCACGGAGCTGAGCGAACTGCTGCCGCACACCGCGCGCATCGTGGACGATTTCTGCCTCATCCGTTCCATGCACAGTGGACACAACGGCCACGAGGTTTCCATCCGCTACATCAATTCCGGAGTGCCCGCCGTCATCGGTCGTCCGAGTCTCGGTTCGTGGCTCACTTATGCGCTGGGCAGCGCCTCTGAAAATCTGCCCGCGTACATGGTGCTCTCCGATCCCAACGGTTATCCCGTGGACACCATGTCGAATTGGAGCAACGGCTGGCTGCCCAGCCTCTATCAAGGCACGGTGCTGCGCGCAAAAGAACCGCGCGTGCTCAACCTCGATCCGCCCGCGCATCTTCGAGGCAATGCGCAGCGCAATTATCTCGAACTCCTCTCCTCGCTCAATTCAAACCACATCGCGCGTCTGCCCGGCGAGCATGCGCTCGAGGCCCGCATTGCCAGTTATGAATTGGCCGCGCGCATGCAGACGGCCGCGAAGGAGGCTTTCGATATCACCAGCGAGAGCGAAGCGACACGCAAACTTTATGGCCTCGACCACGATGAAACGCGCGAGTACGGCACGCGCTGCCTCATCGCACGGCGACTGGTGGAACGCGGCGTGCGCTTCGTGCAGATTCTTCTCGCCGGCCAGCCGTGGGACACCCACGAAAATATCCGCGAGGCGCTTCCCAAAATCTGTCGCCGCACCGATCAACCCGCCGCCGCGCTCGTCACCGATCTCAAACAACGCGGCCTGCTCGACACCACCGTCGTTCATTGGGGCGGCGAGATTGGACGCCTGCCGCTCACCCAAGTCCGCGGCAGCAAACCCGGCCGCGACCACAACGGGCAAGGCTTCAGCACATGGGTTGCGGGCGGCGGTTTCAAACCCGGCATCGTGTATGGACAGACCGATGAAGTCGGCCATCGCGCCGTGGTGGACCGCGTGACCGCCAACGATTATCAAGCCACCCTGCTCCACCTTTTTGGCTTGGACCACAACCGCCTCATCTACCATCACGCCGGCCGCGAACAGAAACTCACCAACGACCGTCCGGCGAGATTGGTGAGAGAGATTCTCGCGTGACCAATCCGATTTCGCGCTGACTCAAATCCGCGCATCGTGTATCAAGCACGAATGCAGTCGCACACCCCTTCGCAACCGCCGCGAGTTCTCATGTGGGCACTGATTTTCCCTCCATTGGGATTGTGGAAAGTCTGGCAGCGAAACGAAACGACGTTGCGCCGCAGTGCCCGCTCCACCGCCATCCTCCTATACTCGGTTCTGTATGTTGCTGGAATCATTGCCCTGCTGCTGGCGACTGGAATCATCGAGACAGAATGGAAAGGTGGTTTTGGTCCGCGCTTGGTATTCCGTCGCGTCAAACCCAATTTCGATCAACTCGAAGCCAATCGCGCGCTCCAGACAAATTCAATTCCATTTCTCAACCCGACCCAAACCGGCTCAGTTTACTGGACGGATTTTCGCGGCCCGAATCGCGATGGTCATTACACTCATCAACCCGTCCTGACGGATTGGCCAAAATCCGGCCCAAAGGAATTGTGGCGTCAACCCATCGGCGGCGGCTACGCATCATTCGTCATCGCTCGTGGACGGGCTTTCACGATCGAGCAACGGCGCGAGATGGAATTTGCAACGGCATACGACATCGCCAGCGGACGCGAACTGTGGTCGCACGGCTGGCCAGCAAAGTTCAACGACGATTATGACATGGGCGGCATCGGCCCACGCACCACGCCGACATGGAACGACGGCCGCGTTTATGTACTCGGTGCGAAGGGGGATTTTGCCTGTCTCAGTGAAACCAACGGGGCAGCGTTGTGGCAAAGAAATCTCCTCACCGAGTTTCAATCTGGAAATCTTGATTTCGGATTGTCCGCTTCGCCGTTGATGGTGGACGAAAAGATGATTGTCCCACTTGGCCGCCCCGATGGAAGCGATGGCACAACGATTGTCGCACTCGATAAAGTCACCGGAAAAACGATCTGGAAATCGAGCGCCGATCGGCTCGCGTACAGTTCGCCGATGCTGGTGACACTGGCTGGCCAGCGACAGATCCTCCTCTGCGCTTCCAATCGCGCCCTCGGCATCAACCCCAATGATGGGAAGATCCTGTGGGAATTCGCACTCGCTGTCCCCTACGGGAACAACATTGCGCAGCCTGTGTTGTTGGGTGGCGACAAAGTTTTTTTCTCGGCGGGATACGGCGCAGGCTGTGTAGCCATTGAGATCTCGAAGAAGGGCACCACGTTCGAGGCGAGCGAACTCTGGCGAAACAAGCAGATGAAAAATAAATTCACCAGCTCCATACTTTGGCAGGGACATCTCTACGGATTGGATGAAGACATTCTGGTGTGCCTCGATGCGGCCACTGGAAAACGGAATTGGAAAGAGGGCCGCTACGGATACGGTCAGATCCTGCTCACTAACGGCTACATCATCATTCTCTGCGGCGATGGAGATCTTGCCTTGGTGAAAGCGGATCCGGATCGCCATCACGAAATCGCGCGCTTCCCGGCATTGAAAGGCAAAACGTGGAGTCATCCCGTGATTGCCGATGGAAAACTTCTCATCCGTAACGCAGCCGAAATGGCCTGCTTCGATCTTTCAGCACCACTGAAATCTTCAATGCTGCCGTAATCCTGAATTCCATTCCGTTCGCGCCAATTCGTATCGCTGCCCGCCAACCGTTCTCAACGCGCAACTGTGATTGCGCAATTCAATCGTCAGACTTCCCGATTTACGCAACGAAATGACGGTGGCATTTGACTGAAGCAATCGAAGCATCAGATGTCGTTCAGCACGCTGGGTCAGCGCATCGCCATCGTCGGCAATCAAAACAAACTGCGGTTGAGTAGCCTTGAGGAGTTCTTCCCCGAGTGTTCCTCCTTGATTTGATATTCCTACGACGACGATGTCGCACCGCAAATCTTTCTCTGCAGCGAGCAACGCTTTTTGTCCTGCCTCACCCAAATCCGACAACAAAAGAATCCGTGCGCCGTTGAACTCTCCAAACAGAACCACCGCATTGTCATCTGCCCGGGAATAATTGGCATCTGTTGGTGGATGCAAAATCCTCCAATCACCAATGTGATCATTGCGTTGAATTTTAATAATCTGGCCTCCCATTTGCTCAACTGAGGCAAGCCTCTTTGCGAACGCGGCCGATTGTTTACCAGACTCGCTGATTGAAACCCGAAGATCTGGCCATTCCTCCGCGAGTGCGGAAATCCCTCCGTAATGTTGACTGTCAGCATGCGTGATGAGCACGGTGGGAATCTGATTCATCCCCTTGGACTGAACCAATTGATTGACCACAATCCGAGCTGCCTGCGGATTTCTCACGTCGATCAATAGATCGTTTTGATTGCCGGGCGCATCGTGAAGAATGCTGTTGTGTCCTGATAGAAGCGTCAATTCGTGCCGGCCAACGCGCTCCATTCTTAAAAACGTGCAGAGAATCAGCAAACATCCAAGCATTGCCAGCGTCCATTTGCGCAGAGATTTCGGCTTGAAAAGATTGACCGCGATGGCAGTGAAAACCAAATGGTAAACTATCAATTCGAATGAAGTGAAACCGCGCACAAACCAGTAGCCGCCTGGCAACTCCGCGCTCCATTCGCTGACGCTAACCATGCAATTCATCCAAAACCATGCTGAGTGGTTGAACAGTTCCGCTAGAATCGGCGACCAAGCGAAACAGATGAGGGTGCCAACATTGCACATCAATTCGAAACCGCTCAGTGGGACAACGACGAGATTGGCAACCATCCCCGATGGAGTGAACAGGTGAAAATAATGCGCGACCAACGGAATGGATCCGACCCAAGCTGCGAGCGACACGATAACCATCAAAGAGACCCATCGGATGATTGAATCCCAGCAGCGCCGCCAAAATGACCGCAGTTGCGCGGGCAACAACGGATCTCCTGCGGTGATCTTCTGCCGCAACGGCTCCAACATCGGCGTAAAAATCACGATGCTCAACACGACAAAGAATGAAAGTTGGAAGCTTGCTTGAAATAATTGGCGTGGTTCCACCAGCAGAATCAACAGAGCCGATGCCAAGAGTGAGTTCAGCAGTCCCAACGGTTTCTTCATAGCCCAGCCACCGATCAGAAATGTCACCATTAAGGCTGACCGGATTGCTGATGACTGCCAGCCAGTCGCTCCTGTGTAACCCCAGATCAACGGCAGAACCAGCAACCCGCAAACGAAACTCGGCAATCGAAAGACTCGGAATAACGCCAACAGTATTCCCGCAATTAGAGTGATGTGCAGTCCGCTGATTGCAAATACATGCATTGTGCCCGAACGCATGAATGGCGCGGCGAGTTCATCGGGTATTCCCGGCCTCCAACCCAATGCCATGGCGATCATCAATCCCGATGTTGAATCCTTCTCATCCAGACCATGCACGAGTGCCCGACGCGCCCAACGATTGAATCGTTCTGAATATGGGACACTCAAATCCGATGGATTCGCTAGTTCCCATTCATGCGTCCCAGCCGACTCCAACAAGTGGTAGACGCCTTGCCATCGAAGATATTTTTGATAATCAAAGAAACCTTCCGCGGTTGCACCATTGGGTTTTTTTAACACGCCTGTCACAGAAACTTCGCGACCGATAAAATAGTTGGTCGATAGTGATCCAGAAGTCCGAGCAATCACCCGACCAAATGTTGACATCCTAATTCCATCAACTTCAACCGCCTTCACTTTGATCATCGCTTGTGAAAAAGCATGATCGCCCTTTTGTGGGTTCTTGATGATGGGCGATTCCAACAACTCACCACGAATGGTGACGATGGCCGGATTTTCACCGAACAAGTTTCGAAGATCGTGCGGAGCAATTATTGAAACTCGGTGCGCTATATTCGCCCAGCCTGTGAAGAAGATTGCGCAGTAGAACAAGGCCACGCTGTAAGATTTGAGAATCAAAGAAAGCACCAACAGAAAACCTGTGCAGGCGAAAACACCAACCCAGTCCACCTCCAGACTGGCACCGATCAAAATGCCAGCGATGTAAACGGCGACGACCGATATCAGCGGCGCGTTCATAGGACACTTCAAACCATACGACAAACTTGCGCGCCAGCAAGATTGGCAATTGCACTCGTCTTCCGTATGATTGCCCCGTGCTGAAGCTCGGAATCAACATCGACCATGTCGCCACTATTCGCGAGGCGCGTTATCGTGGTTGCAATCATGGCGAACCTGACCCTGTCGCCGCTGCGATTCTTTGCGTCGAAGCCGGCTGCCACGGTATCACTGCGCATTTGCGCGAAGACCGACGCCACATTCAAGACCGTGACATTTTCAATCTACGCAAAATCATCGGCACCCGGCTGAATCTTGAAATGGCCAATGCGCCCGAGATCGTGACCATCGCGATGAAATTAAAACCCGATGTCGTCTGCCTTGTTCCTGAGCGTCGCCGGGAAGTGACGACTGAAGGCGGGTTGGACGTGATGAAAAACCGCAAGTCACTCGCGACGACCCGACGAAAGATGAATGATGCCGGGATTGAAGTGAGCCTCTTCATCGCGCCCGATGCTGACTCAGTTGAAGCTTCAGCAGAAATCGGAGCGCAATTTATCGAGCTGCACACAGGGAAGTACTCTGAACAATTCAAAATGAAACGTGGGCGCAATACCGAGTTGCGGCGACTCGTGGATGCTGCGGAATTGGGACACCGATCGGGATTGAAGATCAACGCCGGGCACGGCCTCAATTACACAAATCTTTCCGTGTTACACCGAGTGCCGCACCTCGTGGAGTTGAACATCGGCCACAGCATCGTCAGCCGCGCCATCACTGTCGGACTTCCGCGTGCGGTGAACGAGATGCTGGCGCTGATGAAGGGTTACAGAGCCTGACGCGCATTATGATTCTCGGCACTGGAATTGATATCATTGAAGTGAAGCGCATCGCGCAGTCATTTGAAAAGTTTGGCGAGCGCTTTCTCAAACGCATCTTGCGCCAAGACGAGATTGCGTATTGTCTGACGCACCGGCTTCCCGCTCCACACTTGGCTGCGCGATTTGCAGCAAAAGAGGCTGTCTCGAAAGCGTTCGGCACGGGCATCGGCGCTCAGCTCGGCTGGCATGATATTGAAGTGGGCCGTCACGATTCGGGTGAGCCGTTTGTCATACTTCATGACGGCGGATTGAAGCTGCTCTCGACGCGCAATGGGCGCATGGTCCATTTGAGCCTTAGCCACACAAGTGAATATGCGGCGGCGACGGCGATTCTCGAATCCTGACCGGATTCAAGTCGCCGGAGTTGAATTACCGTTGGCAGTCAGCCGGTCAATCGACTCGACAAGTAACGTCTGCAATTCATGTCGGCGCGATTCAGACAGTTTGCTTCCATCAATCTCCTGAACATAAAATGTGTCGGTGGCAGCGCCCTTCTCGGTACAGATTTTGGCAAGGTGAATGACGATCCGCATACGGGCAAAGATGCTCGACACCACGAACAACAGGCCGACGTGATCTTCGGACTGCAGGTCGACCAACGTGCAATCATCCGAGGATTGGGAATCGAATTCGACGACTGTCGGGATTCGTTCGTCGCCAACGGGATCGAAGGTCTGCCCCGCAGTCGTGATCTTTTTGATCTCCAATTCCGGCGGCTGTTCTGCCGACAATGCCGCTGAAAGTACGGACTCAAATTTTGCGATGGTTTCTCGTTCGGGATGCAGACCTGTCCGAGCATCGACGAGAGCGAACCGATCCAGAACGACTGAATCTGTGCGAGTGAAGATTTGCGCACTGAGAATGTTTAAGCCGCAAGCTGTGAGAGCGCCAGCGATGCGGCTAAATAATCCCGGCCTGTCCCAAGTACAGATGTTCAAGACATCGTAGCCACGATCCTTGTCTCGATGCCAACGAAGAATCGGCGTCAACATGTCGCCCTCTTCGCCTTTCACCATCAATTCGAGAAAACGATTTGTGAGCCGAATGTCCTCAACGATTTCTGCAACGGGATAAATATTGAAATAACGCTGGGGAAGTGTGGAGAGATGCGCATCAATTTCATCTGCGCTCACATCACCATTCAATTCATCTGACAATTTCTGATGGAGCGCATCGGTTGAAATCTCCGCCGACAACGCAGATTGGCCACTCAACAATTGCTGCGCCTTGATGAAAAGCGCCCAGAGTGTGGCGTCCTTGAATCCATTCCACAGTTTCTCACTCGTGCCAAGTGAATCGGCCACGGTGAGCAGAACCAGCATTGATAACTTTTCGGGGCTGTTGACTGTGTTGACGAATTGCTGAATTACCGCTGGGTCTTCGAGGTCACGTCGTTGAGAGACTTGAACCATCAGAAGATGGTGCCGGACCAAAAAACTCAGCGTCTCGGCATCCGCAGTTTCAAGGTTCAATCGATCGGAGATTTTCTCGGCCACGAGTTCGCTGGCTACCTCATGTTTGTCATGTTCGCCTCCCTTGCCAGCATCATGAAGCAACAAGCCTAGGTAGAGAATATGTGGACGTTCGATTTGCTCAAACAAGGTGCGATAATGGCGACCCAGCCCCGCTTTTCCGTCCCATAATTGGTCGAGTTTCTCCAGACAAACGAGCGTGTGTTCGTCCACCGTGTACTGGTGATAGAATTCGTGCTGAACCAGACAAGTCAACCTGCCGAATTCAGGCAGATATTTACCAAGAATTCCTGTCTCGTGAATCTGGCGAATGCTCCGCGCCACATTGCCGCGCTGGCTAAGAATTTCCAGAAAGGTGTCGCGCACATGTTCGTCCTTCTGAAAATCCCGGTCGACGAGTGCGGCTTGCTGGCGAATCATCTGCGACAATTCAGGGTGGACCCTGAGATTGTGCCGCTGCGCCAAAAGGAACACGCGCAACAATCGCCTCGGTTGATCACGAAACACGCGCTTGTTCGGTGCGGTGATTTGACCTTTACCGAGCACGACCCCATCGACGATTTGCGGTTCTTCATCGCGCTTGCGCGGCAGAAGTCGGCGCAAGGAAAATCCGGTGGGAACAGGCACCAGCGCGAGACGCTCTTCTATGTTGCGGACGATGAGATCGATGTTGCGCGCATGCCTGTAATAATCGCGCATAAACGCTTCGATCCGCTCCCGAATCGACCGGCTCTTGTAGCCAAGTTGGTAGGCAATCGCTGGCTGAACAGCGCGCAACAATTGATCCGCAGGTCGATCGACTTGGTAATGAAGTTCACTCCGCGCGCGTAACAGAAAATCGTATGCGGAGAGCAACTGCCTGGATTCGGTTGCGGAAATCCATTCACGCGCCTCCATCTCGCCGAGAGTTCTCACGTGATGTTTGCAGAGAAGCATCCACAATAGATTTTGGTAATCGCGAAGTCCGCCGCAACCGTTCTTGATATTCGGCTCCTGCAACGTGACGGAATTGCCGTATCGTCCACGCCGATCGGATTGATCGGACAATCGCGCGGCGATGTAGTCGTCTTCTTTACCCTCCAAGGCGCGTGACCAGACTGCCTTTTTCAACTTATCAAACAACACGGCATCGCCCACCACTAGCCGCGCTTCCATCAGCGAAGTCTTCGTTTGAATGTCCTTGTTCGCCTCGCGCACGGCATCCTCCACCGATCGCACCGAGTGACCGATCTTAAGCCCGCTGTCCCACAAGGTGTACAACACTCCGTCGATGATCGCCTTGAAATACGGAGTTGGCAGCGACCGGACCATCAATGATTCCTCATGAAGGAACATCAGGTCGATATCGCTGTGCGGATTGAGTTCACTCCTTCCGTATCCCCCCAGAGCAACGAGTGCGAATCCGAACGATTTCCCGGCCGGCTTTGCTGGCGCATGAAAAACCACCGCCTCAACCAAGTGACGAAGCATCGCATCCATCACCGCTGCACGCGCCTCGCAGACTTTTAATCCACCGGCGCCACTGCGGTGCAACATCCGAAGACGACGCGCTTCCACCTTGAGATAACGACGATAGCGCGCCAGCTCCTCGCCGGGCTTTTTGCCCGCCGGCAGAGAAAGCCGCGACGCCGCACTTGTTTCGATTTGAACCAGCAAACCAGGCACGGCGGAACAATTATGGGAAAGCGCCGACAACGCAAGCTGGCAGGGGGACAAACCGCTTGCAGCCACCCGAACACGCCCCTATTGTCCGCCGGTTGCATCCTGTCGCATTCAATCTGGGCGGCCTGGAGGTTCATTGGTACGGAATCCTGATGGCCATTGGCTTCCTCGCCGGAATGAAAATAGCCACACGCTGTGCTATCAACGCCGGCCTCAATCCCGATCACATCGCCAACCTGATGATCTGGCTCCTCATCGGCGGCATCGCCGGTTCGCGTATTTGGTACGTGGCTCGATTTTGGAATGACGAATTTGCAGGCCAACCACTGAGCAAGATTTTTCTACAACGAGCAGGGTTTGTTTTTCATGGAGGATTAATTGGCGCAGCCATCGTCATCGCCGTTTTTCTTCGCGTCAATAAACTCCCTCTGTGGAAAACAGCTGACACCCTTGCTCCCGGCATCGCTCTCGGCCACGCCTTTGGTCGAATCGGCTGTTTGATGACCGGCTGCTGCTATGGTGCGCCAACGAAGTCGCCCATCGGAATTCTGTTCACCGATCCTCGATCGCCCGCCACCGATCATTGCACTCGATTCGGACCGCTTCACCCCGTGCAAATCTACGAAGCCCTATTGAACTTCGCCTTGTTCGCGACATTGTATTGGCTGTTTCGAAAACGAAAGTTTGATGGCCAGATTTTCTCGATCTACCTCGTTGCTTATGGCGTCTCTCGATTTCTCATCGAATACTTCCGTGGCGATGGCGCCGGTCATCCCGCTTTTTCTTCCGCACAACTCATCAGCATCGCCTTGATTGGCGCTGGCATCACTCTCCATTTCCTGAATTCGAAGACTGCCCCCGCCGCGCAGAAGCCCTCCTGATTTCATGACCGCACGCCGAACGGAATTTATCATCGAGGCTCATCCGGCGCACATGCGCTTGGATGCCTTCCTTCGCGAACGATTTCCGGACACATCGCGCGTCCTTTGGCAGCGACTGATTCGCGATGGGCAAGTACACGTCAACGGATGTGAGACAAAGCAGAATCATCGACCAAGAATCGCAGAGATCATCTCCATCGAATGGCCCGAACCCACTTCATCGGAAATCCAACCTGAAGAAATACCGTTGGAAATCCTATTCGAGGATGAGCATCTGCTGGTGTTGAACAAGCAATCGGACATCGTCGTGCACCCCGGAGCGGGTCATCGGAAAGGCACGCTGGTCAACGCGCTTCTACACCATTGCGCGGGCAAACTCAGCGGCATTGGTGGAGTTGAACGGCCGGGAATCGTCCACCGGCTTGATAAGGATACGAGTGGTTGCCTCGTCGTCGCCAAAAGCGATTCAACGCATCGCCATCTCTCCCGACAATTTGCCGGTCGCCATGTCACCAAGATTTACCTCGCCCTGCTCTGCGGCAATCTTCACAAGGAAAAAGGGGATATTCGGGAACCTATCGCGCGTCATCCGAAGCTTCGAAAGACAATGGCTATTTCAGCAAAAGGACGGGAGTCACACACCAGTTATGAAGTGAAGGAACGATTCAATGGCGCCACACTGGTAGAGGCGCAGATTCACACTGGCCGCACACATCAGATCCGTGTTCACTTCAATCACCTCGCACATCCGGTGGTGGGCGATCTGGTTTACGGCGAACGCGCCAATCGAATTGCAGCGCATCATTTCCCAATTCCAAATCGCCAGATGCTCCACGCGTTGCGCCTCAAATTCACCCATCCGAAAACCCGCAAAATCATCAGGCTCGAAGCGCCGTTACCGAAGGATTTCCAGGACACGCTGACAGCATTGCGCGCCGGTTAGTTTTCACTTTCACTCGCTCGTATCGTCGGGTACGCTCCGCCGCCTTTTAGGACATGCCTAAGCTATCAATCAACGATCTTGATCTGCACGACAAACGCGTCTTTGTGCGCGTGGATTACAATGTTCCGATGGAGGAGATCGATGGCCAGATGGTGATCAACGATGCCACTCGGATCAAAGAGACTTTACCCACTCTTGAACGGCTGATTGCTGCGGGAGCGCGAATCATCCTGGCCGCTCATCTTGGCCGACCCAAAGGACAGCGCGAAGCGTCGATGAGCCTGCGACCCGTCGCCGACTTGCTTTCCAAGTTAATCGATCGACCCGTTGCATTCGTGGATGATTGCATTGGCGACAAAGTCGAGCGAGCCACTTCCGCGTTGAAGAACGGAGACCTATTGCTTCTGGAGAACGTACGTTTTCACAACGAAGAGGAAGCCAACGATCCGATCTTCGCGGTAAAACTGGCCAGTGTAGCCGACGTCTATGTGAACGATGCTTTTGGCGCAGCTCATCGCGCTCACGCTTCAACAGAAGGTGTGGCTCGCGTGATTTCCCAACGCGGTGGCCTTTGTGCTGCTGGCCTGTTGATGGAGCGCGAACTGAAGTTTCTCGGAGAAGAACTGGAAAATCCTGCTCGTCCGTTTGTGGTCATCCTCGGCGGAGCAAAGGTCTCAGACAAAATTCTCGTCATCGATCGGCTGTTGGAAAAGGCCGATACGATTTTAATCGGCGGCGCGATGGCCTACACATTTCGATTGGCCGATGGACGCAAAGTCGGCAAGTCGCTCGTTGAACCCGATAAAGTCGAAGTCGCAAGAGCCTGCGTTGCCAAAGCCAAACAACGCGGCGTGCAGTTCCTGATTCCCACGGACAACATTGTGGCAACACCCGTGGACAGCGGAAAGTTGAACAAGAAAGGCAGACCCATTTTCGACCTCCAGCACCCTCGCGTGAATAGTTCATCGGACATTAGCGACAGCGAGGAAGGGTTGGATATTGGCCCAGTGACAGCGGCTCGATTTTCTGAGGTCATACGAAACGCGAAAACGATCCTTTGGAATGGTCCGATGGGAATGTTCGAGGATAAACGATTCGGCGAAGGCACGAATGTGGTAGCTCAATCTGTCGTTGAAGCCACTCAAAAGAATGGAGCCAAAAGCATCATCGGCGGCGGAGACAGCGTGAAGGCCATCAACAAGGCTGGACTCGGCGATCGAGTGACTTTCATGAGCACCGGTGGCGGCGCGAGTCTGGAGTTTCTCGAAGGCAATGTGCTGCCAGGCGTGGCGGTTTTGACAGACAAGTAATCTTGATTTGCAATGAACAAAGAACGAAAGCTGATCATCGCTGGCAACTGGAAGATGAATAAGACCGTGGCTGAGTCGTGTGACTTGGTCGCCGACCTCAAGCGCGAGCTGGCTCATCTGACCAGCGTGGACATGGTGATTTGCCCACCATTCACGGCACTGGCGGATGTTTCAAAAATAGTTCAAGGCACCAATCTGTGGCTCGGCGCCCAAAACGTGAGCGAACATCCTTACGGCGCTTTCACGGGCGAAATCGCGACGGGACAATTGCGCGAACTGCTCGTCCATTATGTCATCCTCGGCCATTCCGAACGACGACAGTTCCAACGCGAATCGGACGAATTGGTTTCCAAAAAAGCAAAGACGGCGCATCAAGCCTCGCTCATTCCGATCGTCTGCGTTGGCGAGACATTGGCCGAACGCGAGTCGGGCAAGACTGAAGAAGTTGTTGGCACTCAAATCAAAAACAGTCTCACCGGACTCACCAATGAGGAGATGCAGGAAACGATTGTTGCCTACGAGCCAGTCTGGGCCATCGGCACAGGCAGGACGGCAACATCGCAACAAGCGCAGGAAGTGCATGCGTTCATTCGCAGTCGGCTGGCCGAGCAATTCGGCGAAACGGTTGCCAAGCTTGTCCGTATCCAATACGGTGGCAGCGTCAAGCCGGCCAATGCCAGCGAACTGATGAGTCAGGTGGATGTGGATGGCGCACTCGTCGGCGGGGCATCGCTCGACGCGAACAGTTTTGTAGAGATCATCAAGAATACAGTTTGAATTTGAATTATGGGAAAACTATTTATCGGACTACTCACATTGGTGCTGGTGCTCGACGCCATCATCCTAATTTTTCTCGTCATGCTGCAACTTCCCAAAAAGGATGCAGGTATCGGCACAGCATTCGGTGGAGGAACAACTGACGCCCTCTTTGGGCCGGGGGCCGGCAACATCCTTACCAAATTGACAAAGTGGACCGCCGTCATTTTCTTGGGGCTGGCACTGACGTTGTCTGTATTGAACACAAAGCTCGGCGGCGGGATTTCCGATTCACTCAAAACCAAAGATACTTCCACAAAGAAGACTCCTGAAAATCCGTTCTCGACTGAGAAAGGCACGTTCTTTCCGACACCGTCGAGCACGAACAAGCCCGCCACGACGAACCAACCGTCAACCAATCAACCTTCCACCAATTCCGCTCCATCAACGAACAAGATTTCTCCAGCAGCCACCAATCAACCGGCAAAGAAATAAATCGTTTACATGGACGCGCTCGGCAATGACCGGACCCCGACGCGATCGAATCTGATGCGGTTCTGTCTGCTCAGCACGATCTTCCTTCTCGCAGTATCCCTATTGGGATGTGGCAAAAAAGAGCCGCGCGCCGACATTGTCATCATCAACGGAGCTGAGCCACAATCGCTCGATCCAGCCATCATCACCGGTCAACCCGATGGTCGCGCCGCCGGTGCCCTGTTTGAAGGACTCACTCGTCTTAATCCGAAAACGGCCACAGCCGAGCCAGCCATTGCCGAACGTTGGGACGTCTCGACCAATGGAAAACTTTACACATTTCATCTGCGCAAGAATGCAAAGTGGTCCACCGGCGCCCCCATCACATCCGAAGATTTTATCTATTCGTGGCGGCGAGTTGTCGATCCACTCACCGCCTCCGAATACGCCGGCCAGTTGTTCTTCGTCCAAAATGCAGAAGCGATCAGCATGGGAAAGATCAAGGACTTATCCCAACTCGGCGTTCGAGCGATTGACACACACACACTGCGTGTGGAATTAAATGCTCCCTGCCCGTTCTTTCTGGATCTCTGTGCTTTTCGGACGCTCTCCATTGTTCCGCGTGCAGCGATTGAAAAGCACGGCGACCGTTGGCTGCTCACACCGCCCGTCCCGACGAGCGGCCCGTACGCACTCGAATCGTGGCGCATCCGCGACAAAATCCGAATCCGCAAAAACCCGTATTACTGGGACGCAGCCAATGTACAAAACGAAATCATCGATCTACTGCCAATCGATCAGCAGACCACCGCACTGAGTTTGTACACGACCGGACAAGTCGACATCATCTGGGACAAAGGGCTTGTCCCGAATGAACTGCTCGATGTGCTCCGAAACCGTCCCGACATGCACACATTCGATTATCTCGGCACGGAATTCATCCGCTACAACGTGACCAAAAAACCATTCGACGATCCGCGCGTGCGCAAGGCGCTGGCACTGGCCATCGACAAACAGCGGCTCGTGGACAAGATCACCAAAGGCGGCGAAAAGACTGCCAGCTCTTACACGCCGCCGGGCACCGCTCATTATCTGCCTCCAGCCGGACTGGGACATGATCCCTCACTTGCAAAGAAACTGCTCGCCGAAGCAGGTTTTCCAAACGGCAAAGGATTTCCAAACTTCATCTACCTCACGTCAAACACCAAAACTTCCGTGCAACTGGCTGTCGAGATCCAAGAGATGTGGCAACGCGAATTGGGCATCCATTGCGAAATCGCTCAGAAGGAATGGAAGGTGTACCTCACCGATCAATCCGAGCTGAATTACGATGTGAGCCGGAGCGGCTGGGTGGGCGACTACAACGACCCCAACACTTTTCTGGACATGTTCATGAGCAACAACGGCAACAATCGCACCGGCTGGAAGAACCCGCGTTATGACCAATTGATGCGTGATGCCAATCAGATTACCGACCTCAACCGCCGCGCCGAGTTGTTGCGCGATGCTGAAACACTGCTGGTGCACGATGATCTTCCCATCATCCCACTCTTCTTCCGGACGGGTGTGAACTTCTTCGACCCCGCGAAATTCGAAGGCATTTATTTCAACCTGCTCGACGAACATCCGCTCTGGCCCATCCGCCGCAAACGCTGACGCATGTACTTTCTCAAACGAGCACTTTTTCTCATCCCGCTCCTGCTGGTGATCACCTTCATGGCATTCGCGTTGGTGCGCCTCGCGCCCGGTGGCCCATTCGATAATGAACGCAAACCCGCTTCACCCGAAATCGAGCGCAATCTCAAAGCGAAATACCATCTCGACGAACCTGTCTGGAAACAATACCTGCGTTATCTGGGCGACCTTTCCCATGGCGACCTCGGCCCCTCGCTCAAATATCGCAACCACACCGTCAACGACATCATCAGGCAGGGTCTGCCCGTCTCACTGACACTGGGACTTCTCGCGTTTCTGATCGCGCAGGGAATCGGTATTCCACTTGGATTCATCACGGCTGTCGGTCGCGGACGCTGGCCGGACTACGCCGGTAGTTTCTTTGCCATCCTCGCCATCTGCATTCCCGGCTTCGTCGTAGGCCCGTTGCTCATCATGTTCTTCTCTATTCGCTGGCAGATTTTCCCGCCGGCACAATGGGAAACTCCGTGGCACGCGATTCTTCCATCATTCGCGTTGGGACTTTTCTTTGCCGGACGAATCTCGCGGCTGATGCGTGAGGGAATGACACAGGCATTGCAGGAAGGATTCATCGTCACCGCCCGAGCAAAGGGAATGAGCGAAACGCGTGTGCTTGTGCGGCATGCCTTTCGCATCGCCGTGTTGCCTGTCGTTTCCTATTCCGGCCCGTTACTGGCCGACCTGCTCACGGGATCCTTTGTCGTGGAGAATATTTTCAATATCCCGGGCATCGGCGTCTTCATGGTGAACAGCTCGCTGAATCGTGATTACACGATGGTCGTCGGCCTTGTGCTGCTCTACGCGACGCTTCTGCTCGTGATGAATCTTTTGGTGGACATCAGCTACGGGCTGCTCGACGCACGCGTGAAATATGAGTAGGAACCTCACACCCAATCAGCGCGCTTGGGAACGGTTCAAACGAAATCGTCCAGCGGTGTTCAGCCTCATCTTCATCGCAGCACTGCTTGTTGGAATTCTGATCTGGCCGATGTTCGCGCCATACAAACCCGATCAGATGGCGGCCACACAATTTCAACCACCGGATGGCAAACATTGGTTCGGCACGGATGTGCATGGTTTCGATTTGATGACGCGGGTGATGTTTGGCGCGCGCATTTCGTTGATGGTCGGACTCGTCGGCGCGACGGTCGCCCTTGTCATCGGAGTCACTTGGGGCGCGGTGGCCGGCTATTTAGGCGGGCGTTTCGATAGTTGGATGATGCGCGTGGTGGACATCCTGTATGCGTTACCAGCGATTGTCTTCGTCATCGTGCTCATCACTGTGCTGGACACCCATGTGAAGCAGTGGATCGTGGATCAATTTGGATCGAGTGCGGGACGTTACACGAGGACAGCGTTTCTGTTCGTCGGCCTCGGCGCAGTGTCGTGGCTGACGATGGCGCGAATTGTTCGCGGCCAAGTGCTCACATTGCGTGGGCGCCAGTTTGTGGACGCAAGCCGAGCGCTCGGCGCCAACAATAGTCGGATCATTCTTCATCACATCCTGCCCAATGTGCTGGGAGTGATCATCACTTATGTGACGATGACGGTTCCGGCGATCATCCTCTACGAATCCTTCCTGAGTTATCTGGGGCTGGGAATTCAGCCGCCGATGGCTAGTTGGGGTTCTCTCATTGCCGAGGGAGCTTCGCAACTCAACCCCATCCGCGTTTATTGGTGGCTGCTCGTTTTTCCAGCGACGGCGCTGGTGAGCACTTTGTTGGCGTTGAATTTTGTGGGCGATGGATTGCGCGACGCCTTTGATCCACGTGCCGGATAGAAGACTCGAACTTTAGAGCTTCGGCTTGACGATTGAATTGGTGGACGTGCGAATGGGCGGAGGGGGCAGCGCGATTTTTTCAGTGGCACCGATGCCGAGTCGAGAGCGAAGCGCAGCCTGCATGGCCGGTGGCGTGTTCGTATCGTAAAGGAACCGGTGCAAAATAAGTTTCTGGGAGTCTTCGAATGGAGGAAGATCAACCCGGCCGGTTTCAGCAGTGGAGGAACGCGCTTCATATCGGGCGACAACTCTCTTGGCCATCAGCAAGTGGCCTTCGGCCTGTCCATCTTCACCAATGGTGAAGAAATAGTAGGCGTTGCCGATGAGTCCC
Source organism: Akkermansia muciniphila (assembly GCA_945903605.1). Taxonomy (GTDB): domain Bacteria; phylum Verrucomicrobiota; class Verrucomicrobiia; order Limisphaerales; family UBA1100; genus CAMDOH01. Next base: position 17,854 of record CAMDOH010000016.1, on the reverse strand, counting down.
TCGACTAGGCTTTTTGCGCGATCCTGACCGCCAGATTTGATGTCCTCTTCAATCCGATGCAGGCAAAAATCGTCGAGGTTGATATTGCCATTCACGAACGTTGGCTCGAAATCGATCTTCTTCGGGAAATGCTTCACCAGATATTTGAGCCATTCCCGCGCTTCAGTCTGCTGATTGTGCAGGTAGAGCTGCGAGATGGCGTGCCGGACAAAATTCCAATGAGCATGATCAAACACTCCTTCTTTGATGTCTTTTTCCTCGAGCTGCTCAGCCATGTCCACATAGGCCTGATTGGCTTTCTTGATGATCTCGAGGTTTGCCCCGTAATCAAAACTTTTGGAGTACGGATCAAAGACGAGTTTACCTCGCACGAACGTCATCTGCATCGATTGAAACAAACTCCGCTGAAGTTTTTTTAGGATATTCTTTCGCGCAGGATTCTCTTTGCATTTCTCCATCCCCAACCAGGCCCAGTAAATGGAGTGGACTTCAGGCAACCTCCATTCGAGCGGCCCGTAGATGGTATCCACTTCCTTCATGCGAATCGGGTCGATCTTGTATTCCTCAACCAGACGCTTTCTGCGCGCGGCGCTCTTCTCGTTATCAGGATTGATCAGCCTATCAAAATCGGGACGACCTTTGGATGCGGATGCTTCCTGTGGCGTATCCCACAACACCTCGGTCATTCGATTCAACCATTGCTGCTTGTAGTAGAAATGGTGCTGATCGAGGTTCTGTCCCAACTTGTGCTGAAAATGCCACGAAAGCTCATGGTACAGCAGCGGCTCTTGCGGATTGTAACGCAGCCCTTCGTCACGCAGCAGAGAGATTCCTTGGTAGACGTAGTGCCAACGATCCACCGGATTCGGATGCGCCACAGAAATATTATAAGTCAGATTCCACGCACGATCCGTCCACACCATCGGAATGAATGGCTGCAGTTTGGTGATCCAATCGGTGAGCTGTACCAGCTCCGCGTACTTTTTCTCATTCTGAAGTTCGTTCACACGAAACCAAAGCAAGCTCGAAACCAGCCCTTTGAATCCGCCCAACGAGGTGGACACAAATGCCAGCACCGGTGGCGCATCTTGCAACGGCTCAAGAAATGAAACACTCAACTCCGACCTCTGCCGATTAAGCTGATGTTGAGCCAGACCGCTGATGGCAAGACAGACGGCGAGCACCAGCAGCAACGTCACTTTGTAACCCAACACACGCCTCCTGCCGGCAGCACGAGCAGCAAACCTGTCCATTTTTTGAGGGGTCTCCATCACGTCAACCTGGCAGTGCCAGTTGTTTTCGTTGGAATACGACTATGCCAAAACAGGCCATCGCTCCGCCACAAATTCCCCACACAAAAAAGTATGCCTTTTGCAACTGGCCCCAAGTGATGCTGCGCCCAGCACTCAGCGATTCGATCGGCGAATAATCCTTGATCGGTTCCATGACGGTCAAAAGAAGCTGAAATGCGGGGATCGCAAATTTGTCCAGCAAGGACGTGTTACGTTTCCCATCGTGCGAATGGCTCTGCATGATGGTCGAATCTTTCACGACCTCCTTCAACAAGGGCGTTGAAAAAGAAGCGATCAACAAACCCATGCAGGCAAATGCCGCCATGGAGAATGACATGAAGCTGGCCGCTGCCAATCCCATCGCTGCGAGTACACCAATCCAGCAAAACAGGAGCGCCATTCCGCGCGCAAAGTTCAAAGCGAAACTCGATTCGCGATACAACACTTCCAATGAGTCCTCCAGTGGAAGCCTGAACATCGAAGGGTTGTCGGGGAAATTGTACATCCGCACCTTCAACACGTCCCCTCCAGCAAAGGCTTCCACCGGCACGGGGATTTCATGAAAAGCATGAGGGGTGAGCGGTGCCCCCACCGCCTGTACCGTGCCAGGACCGAATTCCCAACGCGTCCGATACACATTCGAATCCACGGGTGACGGTGTTTGGAATTTCACGCGCAGCACGACGACGTGGCCGATCTTGAAATCCTTCGCACCGGGGACGATCACCGTCCACTCGCGCGGGGCAACGCCCGGAAGCAAAATCTCACGACGCGCCTTGAGTTCTTCTCGCAACGAATCGGCCACCCGACTCAGCGACTGTTGATCCATGGAGGCGTCCACCTTTCCCTGCGCGATGGCGATCTTCATGTTCTTCTCAACGTCTTCTTCGATGCTTTTATGGATGGCTGTGTTGTCCTGCTTCGCCGAACCGCGCCCCACGAGCACCTGCTGATTCAAAATTGCAAGCTGCCTTTCCGGCAGTTTGGATGCGCGATACATGACGGTGCCATACACAATCACGCCTGCTGCGCCGAGCAACATCAAGTTGAGCGACATCACTCCGAGCCATTTACCGATCCACACCTGCCATCGCGCGATGGGTTTTACGCACACCATCTGCATCTGGCATTCCTCGATGTCTTTCGCCAACGTGCCGCAGGAAAGCCAAAGGGTAAACGTCCCCAAAATCGCCATGACCATCGACATGGTGTAAGTCAGGACAATTTGCATCAGCCCTTTGCCAGTCCCATCGTGACGGACGATCATCGGCAAAACGCCCACAGCGAAAACCAACAGAACAGCCAACACCCAGAGAAGACGAAAACGCCACGCTGCTTTCCACGTGAGCCAGACAATCGCGAGAGTCGGACGCATGATCGTGTCCGCCTAATTGGAAGGTTTGGAATGACCGCCGTCGCCCAGCAGTCCCTTCAACTTCTGGTCTGCCACATTCAAATCTTCCTGTGCCACCGCAGGCGCGACCACGATCGGAGCGGCGGGTTGTTGCGTAGCCAATCCCGTGAGCTTGGCATGATCCACAGTGTCGATAACCGCAGCCGTCACGATCACTTCAGCCTCCTTCACAGGCGCCGAAACCGATAGTCGGTCCAGCATCTTATCGGATGATTGCACAGGCCCACCGTTCCCGCGTAAGTATTCGGCCACTTGACTTCCCGAAGTCGCACCCGATGTCTCTTCGGTCTTGCGCGCTTGATTGACGATATTGAGGAAATATCCCTCCAGATTCTGTGTCGGGTTATCAATGCGAATCCGATCTTCGGCCACATCCTTGCCGATGACTGCGAGCACTTCCTGGAGACGCTCCTTCGTCAATGCCGGCGTTGTGATCCGGATCGTGTCACGCTCCGAAAGCAGATCTTTCAAGCTGCCGATCGCCTGAATCTTTCCGCCATAATAAATCACAGCGCGGTCGCAGACATCTTCCACATCCGACAACAAGTGACTGCTCAGGATCACCGTCTTTCCACGGCGCGCCATCGTGAGGATGAGATCCTTGATTTCACGGCAACCAATCGGATCCATTCCCGCAGTCGGTTCATCGAGAATGATCAGGTCCGGGTCGTTGATGAGCGCCTGCGCCAAGCCGATGCGCCGCTGCATTCCTTTAGAAAACTCGCCCACCGTTCTGTTCTGAGTGCGAGTCAACCCCACCATGTCCAGAAGTTGGGTGGATCGTTTCTTTCGCTCCTCGCTGCTCAATGAAAACAGGTTCCCAAAAAAATCCAGCGTCTCACCTGAATCGAGATATTTGTAAAGATAGGATTCCTCGGGCAGATAACCGATGCGCATTTTTGTCTTCACATCGTGCGGTTCCTTGCCGAAAACCTGGATCAAGCCTTGAGTTGGATCCAGCAATCCAAGAAGCATTTTGATGGTGGTGGATTTTCCGGACCCGTTCGGTCCGAGCAACCCAAATACTTCGCCACGGCGCACTTCGAAATTCACATTGTCCACCGCCTTGGCCTTCGATCGACCCCAGAAATCTTTGAAGACTTTCGACAAGCCGCGCACGACCACCACATTCTCCGGCGCTGCATCTGGTTTATTGTCAGCCATAGTAATTGGGGGAGTTCGCCCGACTCACCGGATTCAAGCCGTCTTCGGAGAAAGTGCCGAAGCTCCTTCTGTCGGCGTTGTCGGTGCCGGCGACAATGGTTTCAAAAATGGTTCCAGCTCCTCGCCTTGACGTACGAGTCGAGCGCTGTTGAAAACCACGATCATCGATCCCACGACGTGTAGGCAGGCCGCCAAAACTGGATTGATCAGCTTGAGCGAGGCAAGCACCAGACCGCCGACCACAAAGAGAATGCCCAACAGGAAGTTTTGATTGATCACCGAACGCGTCACACGCGAAAGGCGCACCAAGAACGGCAGTCGTTTCAGATCGTTATTCATGAGCGCGATGGTTGCGCTATTGATGGCCACTTCGCTGCCCGCCGCTCCCATCGCAATACCGATGTCGCCAGCAGCCAGCGCCGGAGCATCGTTCACACCGTCGCCCACCACTGCCACCGTATAGCCTTTGGCTTTCATCTGGCGCACAAACTCAACTTTGTTTTGTGGCAGACATTCGGCGATGACTTCCTCACATCCGATTTCGCGCCCCACTCGCTCTGCCACCAACCGAAGGTCGCCTGAAACGATCGCCATCCGGCGCACGCCTTCATCTTTCAATTCCAAAAGCGCCGAAGCCGCCTCTGTTCGCACCTGATCGGTCAATCCAATCCATCCGATGAATTTGCCGCCGACTGAGACAAACACTAAACTGTATCCCTCGGCCTCTTTCACATCCACCTTCGATGAATAATCGCCGGTGACATTTTGTTCGCGCATCCAGAGTTCGCGTCCGACCAAAACCCATTCACCATTCACACGCGCCTTGACGCCGCGCCCAGTCACTTCTGTGAAATCCTGTGGATCAGCTAATTTCAAACCAGCCTCTTCGGCGAGCGTTTGCAGTGCCTTTGCCGTTGGATGATTGCTGTATTTCTCAGCCGTCGCAGCGGCGAGCAATAATTCGGCTGGCTTGATTCCTTCGGCATTTGCAAGACGACTGACAGCTAATTTACCGGTGGTGAGCGTCCCCGTTTTATCAAAGATGAATGCGTTGATTTTCGCGGCCAACTCGATGTCTCCCACGTTTTTGATCAACACACCCAATCGGGCGGCAGCCGATAGAGCAGCGACGATGGCGGTGGGCGTTGCCAAGATGAATGCGCAGGGGCAACCCACGATGAACACGGTGATGACGCGAGTCAGATCGTTGGTGACAGCCCAGACAAGCGCGCCAATGACCAAGATGAGCGGCGTATAATAGCCCATGTATTGGTCGACAATTTTCATGAACGGCAGCTTCGTCTTTTCCGCTGCGAGAATCAGTTCGCGAACGCGACTGAATGTGGTGTCTTCGCCTGCTTTGGTGACGCGCACTTCGAGTACGCCGGTGATATTCTGCGTGCCTTGAAAAACTTCGTCGCCCGATTTCTTATCCACCGGCATGGACTCTCCGGTGATATTGGCTTGGTTGATCGAGCCTGCGCCCTTGTCGATCATTCCATCGGCAGGAATCACGTCGCCGGGACGTACGCGAATGATGTCGCCGACAAGTAAATCTTTGGCGGCCACTTCTTCCTCGCCCGTATTGATGATACGCCGCGCCCGGGTGGGGGTGAGCTTGATGAGGGATTCAATGGAAGCGCGAGCGCCTGCAGCCGTGCGCGTCTCGATCATCTCGGCCAGCAGCATAAAAAATGCGACAAGACCCGCTTCGTGATAATGCCCGGAGGCGAATGAAGCGAGCACAGCGATGGCGACCAGTTCGTTGGTCGTGAGTGAACCTTTGGCAAGATTGAGAATGGCGTTGCGAAAAATCCGGGCACCGAGCAGCACCGAACCTATCAGTGCGCTGTAATCGCCCACGCTCGCATTGTCTCTGTTGAGCCATGTGACGAGGTATCCGTTGATCACGAATAGCAGGCCGATGAAAAGCATCGTCAAATTGACGCTGCCGCGATCTTGATCGGGTTCAGTGCAGGAAGGCGCTCCTGTGATGGATGGATTTGGCTGCATGAAATTAATCTTTAAGGCTGGGCAGGCGTGGGCGGCTGTGGTTGCTTGCGCGGCTCGGGCGGTTCAGGGGTCAATCGAATACGAATCTCTCTTGGTGGCCCCTCGGTCTTCGTGCTGACAAGCCATTTCTCAATATCCGCACTGTTCATCACTCGCGCGAGTGTGTCCATGAGTTGCTCCTGCATGAAGAGGTACAGTTTCTGATGGCTCTCGTTCTTTCGCAAAATCTCGTCTATCCGGTCAGCGTCTGCCTTGGCTTGATTGGTCAACTGTTTGATTTCCCTGCGGCCGGTGGAAAGGATTTGTTCTGATTCGCTCGAAGCCTGACTGGTGAGTGTCTGCGCCTGAGCAAGAGAACGAACCCGTGCTTCCTCGACATCTGTCGGAGCGCGCATGGCATTGTCGTAGGCGCCTTTGGTCTGTCGCGGCACGATGGGTTTACTGTCGAGTTTGACACTCACGAGTCCAACGCCAAGACCTCGGCTCTCGATCATGCGTTCCATCCGCTGTTCAATCTTGCGTTCAAAAACACTTTGATCACCCAGAATTTCGTCTGCGCTCATCTCAAAAGCCGCGCCCGTCATCGCCGACTCGATGGTGATTTTTAGCATCTGATCGAGCTTTTCAAATTTGAACGCGTAATCCACAGGGCTTTTCACTTTGAACTCGAACGAGGCTTTTGCGTGGATGAGGTTCCAGTCTCGTGTGATCAGAAATCCGTCCTTCTCCGCATCAAACGCCGGCACGACCGGTTGCCCCATTGGATCTTTGACTTGTGGCGGTGCCTCGGTGGTGTACCAGCCATTGGCCGCACGCACTTTTTGATTTCCACCGGGCATGATCACGCGTTCATCAATCGGGTACGGCCAAGCAAAACGGATTCCTTCGGTCAACAATTCCGACTCACCCGTCTGCAACGAACGGCCGAAGCGGAGCACGAGGGCACGCTCGCCCGGCTTGACGCGAAAACAATTTGAGAACACGAAATAAATGAGCAGGCCCGCGATCACCACTTTGAGCACGGTCGAACTCGAACTGAGCGCCTCGGTCAATGCCCGAGAACTCGTCTCGCTCAAGACTGTTTCTGAATGCAGATGGGGGTCTTTGGCCGACATGAGTATATTATTTGTTGCCGGTGAAGTTGGTTGAGAATCCACGCAACAAATCGAATGGCTGCGTGCGATCGTCCAGAATCAAAGTCGATTTGCCTTTGAGGGATTCCTCAAGTGCCTTCAGTTTTTTCAAGAAAACGGCCAGCTCAGGATTGCGTTCCATCCGTTGAAATGCCTCGGCGCGTTCGGCGTCGGCTTTGCCTCGCTCGCGCGTCAATTGATCCTTCGCATCTGAAATCAATGTGGAGGCAGCATTGGTGGCCGTGGCCAGAATCTTGTCGGCCTCGGCTCTGCCTTCGCGTCGGATATTCTCGGCGATCAGCAATCGTTGTGCGCTCATCGTTTTGAGGACGGCGTCGATGTTGCTCTTCGGCAACCCAACGCGCCGGACGCCGAGGAATTGCACATCAATCCCGTAGTTCTCCTTTGCCTGCAATTTGACTTTCTCGCTCATCTTATTTTCAAGTTCATCAATTTTGGCCAAGCCCGCTTCGCTGGAGATGATCGAGCCGATCTGATTTTGACCGACAACGGAGCTGCGAACGGTGTCGACAATCTTGCGCAGACTGCCTTCGGCGAGATCGAGCATTCCCCGCTCGTTGTTCGCCTGAAATGTGGTCTGGAATTTCTTCGGGTTGGAACCGTCAATTTTCCAGGCGACGTACACTTGCATCATCAGCGTCTTTTCCGTGTCATTCACCTGACTGTAATCTGTCTCCAGCAGGTAAGTACGGTTGTCGAACTTGAAGATCTTGTGGAAAGGAGCCGGCAGCCGGAATTTCAATCCGGGCGTGCGAATTTCGGTGCTGTCGCTGCCTCGCTGGACAAGCACCAGTTCATTCTGCCGCACCGTGTAGGTGAACATGAAGAACAGGAAAATGAATACGAGAAGGATTGCGACGATCCAGGCTGAGTTGCGTTTCATGATGGCGGGGTATTATTTGGGCGGGACTTCGACACCGATATCCAGCAGCCCTTTGCGGAGTTGCTGTTCGAGGTTGATGTCCAGAGTGTCGTGGACGTTGGTGACGGCAAAAATGTATTTGCGCGGTTGCTGCATCGCACGCGCGACCATGTCCAGATACAGATAATTCGGGAATACCCTCGGCGAATATCCATAGGCCGCGAATTGATTGGTGAAGGCAGCAGCCGTCGCCAAGCCGCCAGTGCGGATCTCTCTGAGCTTCGCCTCACCATCGGCATTGATCTGCGCCACGGTAGATTCAGCCACGCGCATGTTGCTTTTCTGGCGCATTTTTGCGAAGCGAATGTCCCGAACATTTTCATGCCGGGCATTGACCAGATCTTCATAAGTGACGGCGACGGGCGGTGCGCCGGGGCCGGTCGGTGGCGGCCCATCGGCCACGATGGCAAGCGCACGCGGTGATTCGGCGGGTGGATGAATATCCCCGAGGCCGAGCATCAGGATTTCCACACCCAATCCGTGTTGATTGGCGGACTCCTGAATCTTGCTGCGAAGTGTGTCCATCGCCGATACTCGTTCCTGCATCATCAAGGCATCGAAATCTATCTTCAAAAAGTGGCGGGTCACTTCGCGTGTGGCCAATGTACGCAGTAACTTCGCGGGGTCGTTATAGGCCGTGATCCATTTACGAACGTCTTTCACCCGGAACTGAACGGGGATGCTCGCGTAGATGAGGTTGGATTCGACATCTTTGTTCGTGCTGCCAACGGAGAAATAGAGAAGACCCACTTCCATCAGCCGCTCATAATCTTTCACACGATGTGGCTGCGACCAAAAATGCGCCTTTTCATGGTTGTCTCCGTGCCCGTCGGAATGTCCGTGCTCTTCCTCATCGGGCGGAAGTCCGACGTAAAATGATTGCACCGTGTCCGGAGTGAATCGGGTGACCTTGTCGATCGGCCACGGCATCGTGAACGATGCGCCCGGGTTCAACACAATACCGACGGGTTGTCCGAACCGTTCGACGACGCCCACTTCCGACGGGTGGATCACTGTCACCGAAGTTGACAGCCAGAATAAAATTGCCTGCCCCAGTACGATCATTCCAATGCGTTCTTGCAGGAATTTGTACCCCCAAGTTTCCGAGACCTTGAAACCGAATTGATAATCGAGCGTTTGCGCAGCAGTGACGAAGAAGCTTTCCGGCTTGCAGAACAGCCCCACGAGCCGGCTCTGATAAATGAGCCGCAGCTTTTCGCCACGCGTTCTGGGACGGTAGCCCTCCAAAATCAGCGCGAGAAAACGTTCAAAGGCAATCAGTGAAATGAAACCAACCAATGCCCAAGAGGCGTACAGATGAATCATCTGAAACTGGAATCCGACACCCACCACCAACACCAAACCGAACAGGAAATAACCAGTCAACAGAAGGTATTCCGCTGCTGGCTGCAGGAGCGTCTCACCAGAAAGCCGCGCAAATCTCGTCGTGTATTGCCCCCACAAGAAAAGCACCAAACCCAACAGCGCGCCGCCCCCCATCAACACGTAAGCCAAATCCATACTGATAAACTTCGTGACCTGCCCTGCTGCGACTGTGGCGCTCTGCGTCTGGAAACTTCCGCTCAGATATCGAACGGCATAGAAAATCACGACGCATTCAAAGATGAACAGTGCCGTGGTGAACACAGGCACTGCCCAGTGTTCGAATTGTTCGCGCGAACGACGGGCGGGCAATCCCTCCACTTCCGTAGTTTCAAATAGTGATGCGCCTCGCGAAGACCGTTGCAATTCTTCCAGTTCCATCGCCTCCAATTGCTCGCGTGATTTGAGCGAGACGTGGAAAAAACCCATCACGGCGATCAGGAATCCGACCACCAACAGAATCAACAGCACGACGCCGAAGGGGAATCCTTTGCCGCCCACGAGGGCCAGGATGATTCCGCAAAGAAGGGCAGCGGTTGCCACGAGCAAATTGTAAAAGCCGGCTGTCTTGCTGCTTCGATTCATAATTTCAGCTTAATTCACGACCTTCAAACAGCACCAATGACAGGCACAACATCACGCTCAAATAAGCGATGACATATAAAAGTGACGTGCCCACATACTTCCAAGGAATGCTCTGGTCGGGGCCTAAAGCATCCGCGAGCCAGAAAAGCTGCCAATTGGGAACCAAAACGTAAAGCATTTTTCCCCACCACGACCCCGCAGGCACAACCTGGTTGTTTTTCTCCAGTGTGCCCACCCCGCTCGGCAACACCATAAATGAAAGGTGACCTTCGTTCCCCCGTCCCCTGCCCAATTTTAATTCGTCACGCACACGCTCGAATGTCAGTGCGATTGATTTCCCTGGTTGCGTCACGCCCACCATGATCGAGCCTTCCTGCGGAAGCGGCGCCACGGCGTTCGTCACGCCCGTCACGAATGCGTGAACGGACAGCGGACGATTGGTGGCGTCCACAACGCCGCCGGTCTTTAGCTCCATCAACGTGAACACCCCTTCTTTCCCTGCCGGTGGATGCCAAAGTATCAGCTCACCGGGCTTCAAAAATGTGCCCCCGATGGCCTGCTTTCCGAAAAGGTAATCGGACATCAAGCCCATCACGAAAACCAACGAGCAGATGATCAAACTCGGCATCCACGACAGGCGAGTGGAACAGGCCAGCGCGACTGCGGCTAAAATCCAAAGCGCAAATAGAATCAGGATGCAGGCTTTGAACAGGCGCCAATCGACACCCATACCAAACTTCATGTCCGGCTTGTTGCTGGCAAAGACCCAGAGGTCGGCAAAGGAAATGACTTCATTCTCCTGAAGCCGGTTATCCACCCAACGCCACGCCGTTTCCTTGTCAATCGAGCAGATGAGAATAAACCCAATCGAAATCGCGAGCACCGTGAACAGCACCGCCCACGGCACGAACGGCTTGTTGAGAAAGTAATTGACCACCCCGCCAGCCATGTAGGCGAGAGCAAGGCCACCAAAGAAAATCGTTGCGCCAACGAGGTCCGGATTCCCATAGGCATCGAATGCCATTCTCCCTGCCAACAGCACACTCAGCGTGTTGGTGTAACAAAGCACCGTCAACCCGGCGGCAAGCCCCGTGTATTTACCCAGAATGAATTGCAGGCGGCTGACAGGTTTGGAGAGCACTGCCAGTGCCGTGCCCGTTTGAATTTCCTGCGCCACAGATGAGGATGCGCTGATCACAGCCCCAAACAGGCCCGATAGAAACATCACGGCCAATGCGCCGTCCTTGGCAAGCTTCGGGTCATCGCCAAATCCAACATAGGGAATCAACGCCAGAAATAGACACGCGCTGGACGATGCCGTGAAAAGCAGGAGGAACACAGGCTGACGAATCAGCTCCATGAACGCATTCGTCGCTATGATCCAATAAGCACGCACGCGGTAATAAAGTGCGCGATGATATGTATAGCCACCCGACTTGCAACTTCAAAACCCATCGGCGCTCGATTACTGGTTTCGGTCACTCGATCGACATCGTGTTAATGGCTCGACATCAAGCGCACTTTGCCGTTTCCTAAAGCTATTCGGGGCGGCTCGGATTTTCCTGAACCGCACAAGGAGGAATGAGCCAGACAGCAATCCAGATAACCGTCCGCAAGGGCGGTGCAACTCTTTTCCAGTGCCAACTGGAAGCTGGAGAATATCTGCTGGGCCGTGATCCAGCCTGCCCTGTGCCGATCCCTTCCCCAGAAGTTTCCCGAAAACACGCAAGACTCACTTTCATCGATGGCCGATTGGAAATCGAAGATGTCGGTGGCCGATACGGGACGTTCATCGACAACAAACGCATCCACGGCCGGGTTCAAATCCAATTTGGACAACTCATCACGCTCGGTAAAACCGAGATCGAAATCCAACCCTTCGTAGAATGCCAGCCACAACTGGCCATCGACTCCACTCCACCGCCGACCACACCGGTGATCCCGCGCTACGAAATCCTGCAAACCCTCAATCAAGGCGGGATGGGGATCGTTTACCAAGCACTCGACCGCCAATTTCAGCGGCCAGTCGCACTGAAAATGGCTGCACCCAAACACGGCGATCATCCCGACATCGTCCGCCGTTTTGTTCAGGAAGCACTCATCCTCGGTCGACTCGAGCATCCAAACATCGTCCCTATCTACGACCTCGGCACCGATTCGCATGGACGAAATTTCTATGCGATGAAATTCGTCCCCGGCTTGACGCTCAAGGAAATCCTGGCCGGGCTGCGAGCCAACCGCGCTGAAGTCGTCAACCGCTACACTCTTGCAGAGCTTCTCGTCATCTTCCGGAAAATCTGCGACGCCGTCGCCTGCGCCCATTCCAAACACATCATCCACCGCGACCTAAAACCGGCCAACATTCTCGTCGGCAGCTTTGGCGAAGTGTTGGTGCTCGATTGGGGACTTGCAAAAATACTGAGCGATCCCGAACCGGACCCAACGCAATGCGACCTGCCGACAGAAGCGCCAACCAAACATTCGGACACACGATTCGGCACCATGATTGGCACGCCCAATTTCATGTCGCCCGAACAAGCCGAAGGCCGTGTTCAACAAATGGATGAACGCACTGACATCTTCAACCTCGGCGCAATCCTTTACGACATCCTCACGCTTCGACCGCCGTTCACCGCAAGTAACGAGCAAGAACTGCTCGTCAAAATCAAGGCCGGCAATCCAGCCACGCCGACCAGCTACAATCCAACCAAAGGCCGAGAATCCATCGCGCTCATTCATTGCCCCAATGGGCACATTCCCGATTCTCTCTCCGCAGTCGCCATGAAGGCGCTGAGTCACAATCCAGAAAAACGTTATCAGTCCGTTGACGAACTCCAGCGCGAAGTCGCCGCCTACCAATCTGACCACGCGACCACCGCCGAACGCGCCGGCTTCTTTCGACAATTTCAACTGGGAATACGGCGTCATCCCACTCTCGCCTCCGTCGCCGCCATCACTATTCTGCTCACGATTTCCGCCACAGCCATTTTTGCCAAACGCGCCGTCGACTCAAATGAAACCATCGGCCAGCTCCGCCACGCCGCGCCGCTCTACCACCAAATCGCCCGCCAGAGTTTAAACGAAAGACTACCCGCCGAAGCGCTGGAAAAAATCAATCTCGCCATTCAACTTGAACCCGCCGTCGCTGAACATCGGCGACTCAAGGCCGACATTCTACAAACCCTCCTCCAATTTGCTCTCGCCAAAACCACCTACGCCGAAGCCATTCGCCTCGGCGACACCTCGCCGCAGACGGCACTCAATCACCAGTTAAGCGACCGGCTCGCCAACGAAGCACAGGCCGCAGCCCACATTCCACTGCATCTCCTGCACGCACTCCAAAGACAGTTGATCCAACAACAACGCACCGCCGAAAGCCAGTTGATCGCACCGCGCATTGAAGAAGAAAAAAACTCCGCGTGGACCCGCGCGAATGAAGGCATCAAGCCCTTCGGCTTCTCCCGAATCACCCGCGACAATTTCGGCTACCTCAAACTCAATCTCTCCCGCACTCCTCTGCGCGATCTCCGAACCTTCACTCAACTTCCCGTGATCTCGCTCAACCTTTGGGAAGTCAAAGTTCAGGATCTCCGGCCGTTGAGAGGAATGCCGCTTCAAGAACTTTATCTGGCCTTCACCGGGGTATCGGACTTGGAACCGTTGCGCGGGATGCCCATGAGCGCTCTCACCGTCTCCTTTTCCCCCGTGTCCGGCATCGAACCCCTGCGCGGAATGCCGCTGATTTATCTCCACCTCAGCGGCACAAAAGTGACGGACCTCGGCCCGCTGTCAAACCTCACCCTGCAAAGCCTGCACCTCGACCGGACCCCTGTGGACGACATCACCCCGCTTTCAGGAATTCCCCTGCGCGAATTGCGGCTCGATGGTTGCGAGCGATTAAAAGATCTCCGCGCACTGGCGGCCTGCTCGGAACTCGAGCAACTCATCCTTCCACCCAATCACGGCCCCATCGATTTTCTGCGACAGATGCCGAAGCTCAAACGCATCTCATATCAGTACGACTCCGATTCAACGAAAGTGGAGCGAGCTGAATCGTTCTGGAAAACCCACGACCTCGCCAAGCGATGACGAATCACTCCTTGGCCGGCTTGAACTCCTTCACCCGTTTTTTGATCTCGATCAACTTCTCGATCGACAATTTGTCCGCCACTTCATTCTGAATCTTCTCGGCCTGTTTTTGTCCCTGCAACGCCGCGAGCGCAAACCAGTAATACGCCTCCGCCTCGTTCTTTTTCATTCCCTCGCCGAGAAGATACGCGCGCCCCAGTACAAACTGCGCATCAGATTCCCCCTTCGCAGCAGCTTTTAAGATACGCGAGATTGCAAACTTTCTGGACGGTTCAAATTCACGTACACGCTTCTGCGCTTCGAAGATTTGTTCCAACTCCATCTTCTTGGCCAAATCTTCACGCATGAATCCTGATTTCGACGCGATGTCCGGATTGTTCGACCGCGCCGAAATCGCAAACCATTTATAGGCCTCAATCAAATCTTTCTCCACGCCGTCGGCACGAACCAACGTCAGCCCAAGATCGGATTGCGCGCCATCCACACCCGCATCCGCCGCTATTTTCCAAAAACTGACAGCCCGCTTCCGATCCTTCGCCACACCTTGGCCGTAGAAATACAGCCCACCCAAATGATAACTCGCCATGGGATGCCCCTGCACGGCCGATTTCTCCAACCACTTTTGAGCCGTCCCATAATCCTGCACCGTTTGCATCCCCTCACGACTGCGCATGCCCAGATCAAATTGCGCCGCCGCATCTCCTTTTTCTGCCAAAGCCAACACGGCTTTCAAATCCAGAAGATTCGGATCGACGGGCAACTTCGACAACTCATCAATCCGTTCCAGCACTGCCTTCACTTGACCCGCAACGGGTGAAGGTTTTTTTCCAGCCAGATTGGCAAACGATTTTGCCGCATTCAGGTTGCGCGCCATGCCAAGCCCCTCGGCATTCATCGCCGCCAAAGCGAGCCGTGCGATTGGATTTTCCTGATTGGCCGCTTTCTGAAACCAACTGATCGCCAGATTCAAATCCCGTTGAACACCTGCCCCCGAATGACCATTGAAATAAACCTGCGCCAGTTCCACCTGCGATTTTGCCCAGCCCAAATCCGCAGATTTGCGCATCCAAACAATCCCGTTGGTAGGATCGGGTTTTGAAGTGACGCCGAGGAAAAAAATCTTCGCCAACTTATTCTGCGCATCAGCATCGCCCTTCTCTGCCAGTTGGAGCAGCTCGGGTTGAAGGGCCGTGAACATGTTCTTGGCCTTCTCCGGCGCAGCCTCCACCCCTTTGCCTTCAGCGTACAATGCAGCGAGTCGATATTTCGCTTTGACCAGTTTGCTCGACTGCGCCCATTTCAAGGCCAGCGCAAAATCGACCTCGATCCGGATTCCATCGTAGTATTCCTCACCCAGTTGATACTGAGCTTCGGCTTCGCCCTTCTCCGCCTTGACCTTGAGTTGATCAATCGTATCAGCCGACAAAACGAAGCTCACCGACAAAATCAACCAACCAGAAATTCTGAGTGCGTTCACGCTATGAAGTTATGGCAATCGGTTCCGCGAAACAAGCGCAGCTATTTTGAGCCACGCGACTTTGCTTGCGCCAACTGTCGGGCCAACCCAATCGCTGCGCACATGCTCTCTGGATTGGCCACGCCTTTGCCAGCGATGTCGTGCGCCGTTCCGTGATCGGGCGAAGTGCGGATGAAGGGCAGGCCCACCGACCAGTTCACCCCGCGATCAAATCCAATCGTCTTGAGTGGTGCCAATCCTTGATCGTGATACATCGCAACGACCACATCGAATCGCCCGCGATACGCCTGATGAAACAAACTGTCTGCCGCGAATGGACCTGCAACCTGAATTCCTTTGCGCGCCGAAGCCGCAATCGCCGGAGCAATCACCAAATCCTCCTCCATTCCGAATCGACCGCCCTCGCCTGCATGTGGATTGAGTCCGCAGACGGCGATCCGTTTTTGCTGCAAGCCAAGTTCCACACAAGCTCGATGTGCCATCTCGATGGCCAACTGCACCGACGCATCATCGATAGAGTCGGGCACCTGTCGTAGTGGCAGATGCCTCGTCACCAACACAACTCGAAGCCAACGCTCGCGATCGTCGCATCCCAACAACATCATCGCGTAGCGATCGCAGTGAGAAAGTTCCGCCAAGAATTCTGTCTGACCGACGAATGGAATTCCAGTTTTCTGAATCGCCTCCTTGTTTACCGGCGCAGTGACAAACGCATCAAGTTCGCCGCGCAAACAGGATTCCGCGCCCGAACGAAGACTAGCGATGGCTGCGCGCGCAGGGTCAGCCTCGTTGATATCCACGAGAGACACTCGCGTATCCGGTTTATCAAAACTGAAACCCGTTTTGAACTGGGCGTTCTGCTGCGCAATCAACCCGCTACTTCCGAAGAGGGTGAAGTGATCGCCCGATTTCTCCAGCTCGGCCGCAACAGCCTTCAGCGTGACTTCCGGTCCAATCCCAGTCGGGTCACCCAGCGATATACCGATTCGCATAACTCAGGCCAATACGCCGATCACTTCCGGGTTGGAAGTGGCATCCATCAGTTACGGAGAAACACTCCCACTGCATTCACGGCTTTCTCGATGCGGCGCTGGCGTTGTTGTGCCAAAACCAGATCGCGCAAGAAATCTTCGATGCCAACCTCGTTTTCAGTGCCACGCCGCGCGTCCTCGATCGGCACCACGCGGTTGGCGTCTACTTGAGCGACAAACAAAATGAACCAATAATCGTCCAAGCCCACCAACGCCGTATCGCCAGCTTTCATCGTGAGAGCTTCGGCCACGAGTTCTTTTCGCAAACCCGAGTGCGCCGCATTAATCCACCCTCTCAAGCCCGGCTGTTCGACTTTCAATTCGGTCACCTTGGCATTGAAAGCCGCAACGGACTTGAGTGACGCAGCCAGCTTTTCTGCATCCGATTGCGGCAAATCCTTCTTGGGTATTTGCAACAGGTATAGCAATGCCGACGGACCTTTTTCATAACGCGCCTTCAAATTGGATTTGTAATATTCCTCAATTTTAGCGGGCGATATGATGGTCGGCTTCTGCCTCAGAATTGAGCCCAGCAGAAAATCGTTGAACAATTCATCGCGGAATTCCTGCATCGTCCTTCCACTGCGAACCAGTTGATCGAAAAGCTGCCTGCGCGAAAGTTTGAGCCGTGTCATTTCATTCTCCACCAACTCATCCATCAAACCCGGCGGCTCGAAAAATCCGGGCTGCGTCTTAATCTCCTGCAATAGCGCCTCGTTATCTACCAGTCGCCGTTGCTCGATTGCGATCATCGTGTTCGCCGCCTTTTCCACTTCAGTCCGCAGCTCATCAATTTGCTTCTGCGTTCGCGCTGCCTCCGCCGTCTTTCCTGCGGCAACCTCACTGGCGTGGCGAGCCTGCAACGCCTCGTGCCTTCGTCGCGCCTGCGTTTTCAATTCAGCCAATTGATTTTCTGTGACGCGCAAGCTGTCCCCTTCGGTGATGTAACGCGGCCCCACAACTGCCTTCAGGCTGTTCACACGCACTGCGCCGCCAGTATCGCTCTGGCCCCTGCAGTAATCGACGCACATGAGCAGGCCAAAGCCCAACGCGAGTCCCGTGCAAAACCGCGCTGCTCGCGACTTGACCGTTCCCTTCGCATCGTTAACTTGCTGCCACGTGAAACTGAGTCCGTTTACCATATTTCAATTTTGATTAAGTGCGGTTCACAATGCCTGATTTCTGGCCCTGGCCAATGTGCCTCCGCGATTTGCATCTTGGTTCTATCAAACGCCTGCCACCGATAAACAGAAAATTATGATCATCGATTGCGCGTCCAGCAACTCTCGTCGGCAAGAATCTGCCGTGCTGCACGAAATCCGCAAGCTTG